>NZ_JAQWTM010000105.1 GCF_029242675.1 Flavobacterium sp. | reverse complement strand
TATCTCCCCATTGCGCAACGATATACCCATTTTTGATGATTAACCCGGCAGGACCGCCGCGTTCTTTCATTGGACCTACAATTTTATAGTCGGGCTCGCGAGCATAGGATTTCAGCACCGCAATTCGTAAATCGCGCTCTACTTTATTTTCATTCGCTTGAGCAAAAGCAACCGCATCGTTTAATAGCGTTGGATTCATTTTTAGGTCGGTAGCTGTTTTCACCTGCCATTTTTTATCGGGATAGTAGTTGGTTTGTGCATGTGTTAATGTAAAACTAAGACCAATAATAAAGGCGAGAATGGTATTTTTCATAGTTAACTATTTTGTGGCAAAAGATAAGTTTTGAATCACCTCAGAACTGATTGACCTGCATATAAAAACAGCAAAAAACCAAATTAAGGTTGTTTTGCTGTTCGAAAATACGAATTATAAAGTGGATTGCAAAGATGCTACTCGCATAAAGTAGAAAAAGCATTTAAGACCGTTGCTCTTTTTTGCAAACATCTAAAGCCTATCGTGCTGAATTAGTAAACAACTTGTGTTTTGAAAAAGACTATTGAACTATTTCAGTAAACATGCCCGTAACAGCGGATTCGAGGTGAAAGCTTTAGCAATACAGTCCTACTGGTAGTATTTCAGTAACCGAAAATTAATGAACCTGAATAGCAGGAATATAAATATCAAATCGGGCACCATTATTTACTGTACTAGTTGCTGTAATTATACCATTGTGATTTTCCACTATTTTTCGTGCGATTGTTAACCCAATTCCTGTTCCTTTGTAAACGTTCTTATGGTGCAAACGTTGGAAAATTTCAAATATTTTTTCATTAAATTTTGCATCAAATCCAATCCCGTTATCAATTACGCTGATGTGATGGTGATCGCATTTTAAAACTAAATCAGTACTAGCTGCGTTATCGTATTTTATAAAATCACTTGTAATTACAATATGTGGCTGTACTTCTGGAACGGAATATTTAAGCGAATTACTGATAAGATTTTGCAATAATTGTCGAAATTGAAAAGGAATAACATTTACTTCTGAAAGATCCTGCACTTCGATAATGGCTTGTTTTTCCTTTATTTCCTCTTTTAGCATTTTAATAGCTTCTTTTACAATTTTATTGAGGTTGCTATTCACGAATTTTCTTTGAGTAGTTTTTGTTCGGGAATAAGCAAGTAAATCATCAATAAGTGTTTGCATGTGCAAAGCGGATAATTTGGTTCGCTCTACATAATATTTCCCCATGGCAGATAAATTATCGTATTCCTCTACGAAGATTCTGCCGGAGAATGTTTGGATTTTCCTTAGTGGTTCTTGTAAATCATGACTCGAAATATAGTAAAAAGATTCTATTTCCTTGTTAGCAATCAACAATTCACGCGCGCGCTTCTCCATTTCAATATTTTGATAGGCTAATTCTGTATTGGCAAGTATCAGTTCTTGCGCTCGTTTTTCTTTTTCTTGATTTTGATACGCTAGCTCTTTGTTTGCAATCACTAACTCTGCGGCCCTTTTTTCTTTTTCTGAGTTTTGATATGCTAGTTCTTTGTTTGCGATTATTAATTCTTCGGCTCGCTTTTCTTTCTCTGCGTTTTGATATGCCAATTCTTTATTAGCAATGAGCAGCTCATCAGCTCGCTTCTCCTTTTCTGAATTTTGATATGCTAATTCTCTGTTAGCGATAACCAGCTCATCAGCTCGTTTCTCTTTTTCTGAATTTTGATACGTTAATTCTTTTATGGCAATAACCAACTCTTCAGCACGCTTTACTTTTTCCTGATTTTGATACGTCAATTCTTCGATAGCGATAACCAACTCATCAGCTCGTTTTACTTTTTCGTTATTTTGATAAGCCAACTCGGAATTAGCAATAACTAATTCAGCTGCACGCTCCTCCTTTTCGGCATTCTGAATAGCGAGTTGCTTGTTCGAAGCTTCAAGCTCTTTGTTGACAAAAATTAATTGGAGCTCGCGTTTTTCGGTTTCAATAACTTGCAACGCTAATTTTTCACTCGCTATAATTAATTTAGCAGCAATATTTTGGTTATTCTCGATTTAGAGAGACCTATTTGTATTTTTAGAAAGTACTTTTTTGCTCATTTTTATGTTTAAAAAATTCAAATAAGAACTATGGTTTCAATTCCGTTTGTCTTTTATTGTTCAATTATGTTGCTGCTTGCAACTAAAATTACAGTCTGAATAATTACAATCAAATGTACTACATATTCCGATGAATCGTGTATTTAAAAATAGAGTCCAAAATTCCCTGTATACCAGGAAAAATAGATGGTGATAAAATGGTTTACTTTCATTGAATTAATGAACTGTTTTAACCTGTTTTTATAGGCGAATCGACTTGTGTTTATTGCGTGCATTCAGCTTCAATCCCACTCGATAAATCCTCAGTAGGAGCATTAAGTAAAGAGTGCCTGTTTTGTTAAATTGTATCCTTTTGCAGTCAGGGTGTCAAAAAAGAGGCATTCATGATAATATATTTTAAATTATAGAGTTGGTAAATACCAACTATGAAAACAAATAATCACTTTAAAGATTGTTTTTACCAACATAATAAAAATAACTAGATTTACTTCATTAAAATTTGTATATTTGTTGGTAACTACCAACTTAAAATGCAATTTAATAATTTAAAGATGGAAAATACCAACAATAATTGGATAGAAATGAGTGATCTCGCTATTATACAAAATATAGGAGCATTCATTAAAGATCAACGGCTAAAGATCAATAAAACGCAAGCACAAGTAGCTACAGAAGCAGGTGTTAATCGATGGACTTTGGGCCAAATTGAAAACGGCGAAGCTATTACGCTGCTTTCCTTAATTCAAATATTACGTGCTTTAGATCTTCTATACTTACTAGAAGGATTTACTATAAAACAGGAGATTAGCCCTTTAGAACTCGCTAAACAAGAGCAAAATAAGAGGCAACGTGCTAGCAGTACTACAACTACAAACTTTAATCAATCCGACTGGTAATGATCACAACCGCTTTTGTAAAAATATGGGGAGAAACAATTGGCGCCGTAGCTTGGAATGCTCAAACCGCTGTGGCTAGTTTTGAATACGACCCCAAATTCATAAAGTCTACCGTAGATTTGGCACCACTAAAAATGCCAATACGTACTAGTGCCAACCGTATCTTTTCATTCCCTGAATTGCGAGATGTCAAAACATTTAGAGGATTACCCGGCTTACTCGCTGATGTGCTGCCTGATGACTACGGAAACCAATTAATCAACAGTTGGCTTGCGCAAAATAGCCGACCTGAGAATAGTATGAACCCCGTTGAACTCCTTTGCTTCATAGGAACTCGTGGTATGGGCGCTTTAGAATTTGAACCCTCACAACTAACGGTAAACAAAAAAGCATTTGATATAGAAATAGACAATTTAATTAGCCTTTCGCAAAAAATGCTTTCTAAAAGAGAAGGTTTTGAAACTAATGTTAGTGAGAACGATCAAAATGCCATGCTGGACATTCTGAAAATAGGAACTTCGGCTGGTGGTGCGCGCCCCAAAGCGATTATTGCCTATAATGAAAAAACGGGACAAGTAAAGTCTGGGCAAACCATTGCACCCAAAGGTTTTGAACATTGGCTGATAAAATTAGATACCGTAAGTGATGTTCAATTTGGTGAAAGTACGGGCTATGGTCGGATTGAAATGGCCTATTACCTTATGGCAACTGCCTGCGGAATTGAAATGATGGAATCCCGATTGATGGAGGAAAACGGTAGAGCCCATTTTATGACCAAACGTTTTGATCGTGAAGGTGGAGCCGAGAAGCACCATGTACAAACCTTGTGCGCGATGCAGCACTACGATTTCAGCCAAATTACTAGTTTTAGCTACGAACAGTTGTTTCAAACCATGCGTATGTTACGCCTTCCCTACCCGCAAGCGGAACAACTATTTAGAAGAATGGCATTTAATGTAATTGCTAGAAACTGCGACGACCATACTAAAAACTTTGCTTTTCGCCTTAAAAAAGAAGGCAATTGGGAATTAGCACCTGCTTATGATATCTGCTTTGCTTATCGCCCAGATAGTGATTGGGTGAGCCAGCACAATCTTAGTATCAATGGTAAAAGAAAAGACATTACTAAAGACGATCTTTTACTTATTGCTAAAAACATGAATATTAAAAAAGCCAATACCATCATTGAGCAAATTAGTGCCACCGTTGCTAATTGGTACGAATATGCCGAAAAAGCGAATGTAGCAGAGAATTTAAAAGAGAAAATAGGTGGATTTCATTTGAAGATGGAATAAAATTAAATGCTAAATTCTTATTATTCAGTTGAACAATTTTAAAAATCAAACACTTCTTAATTTAACTAAAGCTAAAATGGTTCGTGTAGTTAAGTACTCTTTTACTAGCAATAATGACGGGCCACCTGTGGTATAAGATCAAAGAAACTGATAAGAATTAGAATTAACATAACTAGTTAAAGAAAAAGTGTGTAAAATAAATTTGTTTCACAGCACATATTTTTAACCTTCGACACAAACTTTTCATTGAGGCTTGTATGAAAAGCAACTATACCATGCTCAAAAAACAATAGTTGAAGTCTAAAAAGCATTTATAGAAAATTACAACAAATTTAAACGTTGCATTAATTCGGGTCTGTTTGCCCTACTAACGGGTATCACATCTTTACCTATTAAAACACTGTTGTCTTCGATGTCAATTATTTTTTTTGTGTTAATTATATAGGATCGGTGCACTTTTAAAAATAATTCTTTTGGTAGCTTAACCTCTATTTTCTTTAAAGTAGAGTGAACCGTGTAATTTTTATTTTCGGTCTTAATTAAAATGTAATCTCCTTTTGCCTCAACTAGTGTAACAGTCGAAATATTTATTTTAATTAATCTTCGATCAATATTAATGTAAAACTCATCAGCTGTATCCGTTGCGGTAACCTCATCCGAACTTTTCACAACTGATTCCGCTATTGTAGTTGCTGTTCTTAGTTTTTGAACGGCTTTTTCAAATCGATCTTCGGAGATGGGTTTTACCAAATAATCAACAATACACTCATATTCAAATGCTTCGATAGCAAAATTTTTATCGGAGGTAATTAATATAACTTTAGGTGGGTTCTTTATGGTTTGAATAAAATCAAAACCCGTAAAATCGGGCATATGAATATCTAAAAAAATAGCATCAACTTGGTTATGATTTAAAAATTTAATTGCTTGCATAGCGTTGCTAAACTCTTCAAGTACATTTAAATCTTTACGAGATGAAATCATCTGACTAATGATGGCTCTCGCCATCATTTCATCATCAATTATAATGCAGTTCATACTTACAAATTTTTATAATTCATTTACAAAAGCTTGCATCAAATTTAATGTGCTTTCAAATTCAGTTTGGAATTCAGAACTGTTCTTTAATAAATGATCTTCATATTGATGAGCAATATAATAACTTTTTTCTAAACCAAGTACAGCAATTTTATGTTTTAATTTGTGCACACACTCAGCTGTGACCTTAAATTCTTTTTGGGCTACACTCCTATTGTAAGCATCGATCTCTAGTGGTAATTCTTTTTTAATGATGGTAATCATTTTTATTTTAAAATTATTATCTCCACCTGACAATTTCAAGATGTAATCAATATTAGGCTGCTCCATTTTTTTTAGGTAAAGTAAAATAAAAAGTTGTACCCTTGTTTTCTTCACTTTCGAGCCAAATAGCTCCTTCGTAAAAATCGATGATTTTTTTCACAATTGAAAGCCCAATTCCTGAAGATTGATTATTGCTTTCTAATTTAGTAAATATATTAAATATTTTTTTATGATATAGCTCGTTTATACCAATACCATTATCTTTAATATAAAATTGAAAGTTAGTATCATTATCAATAACTCCTATTTGAATACTCCCTTGTGACTTATCATTATACATTATTGCATTTTGAATTAAATTTTGAAACAGCTGTTTAAATCGCATTGCATTTCCAAATAGTGTTGGTAGTTTCTCTTCTATTGAAATTGAAATGCTTTCTGGTACATTAATTGTCCTAATGACTTCATTTACTGCTATATTAAAATCTATCAACCGGTCTTGAGTATCCACCTTGTCTATAGAGGAGTATTCTAATATACCTTTAATTAAAAAGTCCATTTTCTCTACATTTGATAGGATAACCTGTAGCGATTTTTTATTGTCATCATTTAAAATAGCATCATTATCTTGAATAAACCAATTAATAAGAGTGTCAATATTACGTAGTGGTGCTTTTAAATCATGAGAAACGACATGGGCATATTCATTTAATTCTTGATTTTGTTCAGCCAGGTTTTTTAAAAGTTGTTCTCGTTGCTTATTAATTTCAACTATTTCATAAGCTTGTTTTTTTAGATATTCTGCTTTACTAAACTCTTTTTCATAGGACAATTGATCAGGATCAAGATTCATTGATTGTAAAATATCCGATAAGTTTTTATTTATTTCTTTAAGATTTGAGGATTCTACACGGAGCTTTTTATTAGCTTCAAATAACTCATCTGAACTAATTTTCATTGCTCTTTGTGACATACTAAGTTGATCCTCGTAATTTTCGTACGAATCATTAACAGCAATTAAAAATAAATTTAAGTCTTTTAAATGCTCTGGCTTTATGAATTTAGCAATTTGTCTTTCTAGTAAAGTATTCATTATTCGCTAATCAAGGTTAATGTCATTGTTTGATTGTGTAGTTCACAAAATGTATTTTCGGCAAAAGGTGCCATTTCTCCGTAAGAGTAAAAACCTGTTACAGCCACATCAGGACCAATAACTTCTTGCACTCTTTCTATCTCTTCTTCTACTCTTTGATTCATAACTAATTTTCTGCCTACACAACTTACTAGTAATGCTAACTGAGGTTTTACTTTCCTATCATTCATTGCTAGTTTAGCAGCTTGCTCCGCTCCATCTGCAATTCCATCCACTGATGACATCATCAGCTGTACTTTGGAATCCACAGGAACATCGCCAGCGAGTATCATAGAATTATCTTCATTATTAATATTCAAAATTGTTCGTACGACTGCCTGCTGCTTCCCTTTAGCAGTAACATTTAAAGGGTATAATAAAGAGGCTTGAGGCAATTTATTGGCTTTCTCACCCAAATATTTCTTATAAAGGTCTAACGCTGGCTGACCATCAATTTCATATAATATGTTTGCCTCCGATTTTGTAATTATTCTTTCGGGACCAAATGGTGTCCATCCGCCAAAGCTTGAAAATGAAATTTCTAAAGTTGTTCCATAAAAACCAATTAAAATTACTTCACCTTCTTTTGGATTTTCATTATAAGAGGCCAAAGTTTTCTCAAATTTAGCATCGTCTCCACACATTCCGCCTGAGATTGGAATATTATTTTGAATATTAACTTCTAATCCTTCAATTAGCGAACTCCCATTAATAAAACTTCCCTCAGACAGGACAAATAAATGTCGTAAATTTTCTTGCAAATTGGCAATGTTTCTTTCGTGGATAACCTTTCGTATGGTGTGG
>NZ_JAQWTM010000093.1 GCF_029242675.1 Flavobacterium sp. | reverse complement strand
CTTTTTAACGACTTAACCGCAACAAACCTAGCAATTGCTGCATAAAAAACAAGCTTGCTTAGCGAGGCTGTATTCAATTATACAAGGATGAATTTTGAGGTAAATGAGTGGAAAACGGAGTTTTTTCACAGCCTGACGTTTGGTCGCTTGGCGATGTGGCGGATTAAGGAAGCCTAATCTTTCGGTTAATGACTAATTTTCCAAGTACAAAACCATCTTCAAATTAAGCCTAATCCCGCCATATTGCCAAACGACGGTTAGGTGCTGTATTATTTTTTCTTTTTAGATTTTGGTTGTAATAATTTTCCAAATATTGCTTGATGATTTGTTTTTTCGTTGATTGCTAAAGCTAAAGGTTCAATTGCATTTTCTGAAAACACAACTTTGTGTGTTTTGTCAAGAGTTTCAATCCAGATAAATTGATTGAATTCTTTATTCAGTTTCGTTTCGCCAGGATTTTCTATTGGTAAATTTTCATCATTTATCCAGTTCAAATATTTAAAGACAAATTTTAATTGATTAGTGGTAAAATTGAAATTTGTTTTTTGCTTCACTTTTTCCGTTAATGAAGAAAAGTATATAAAATCTCTTGGTGTTTTACTTTTTAATTCTCCAACAATTTTATAAATAGGTTTTCCTTCATCAGTTGAAATTTTTCCAATTTCTCCTGCTGAAATAGCATTTAGTATGATATTAAATATTCCATTTTCTGTTTGGTCAATATCTATTTCACTACTTGACAATAAATTGTCTTTTGAATTATAACCGTAAACTGTATTGTTTTTAGGATTTAGTATTAAAACTTCTCTTGGGTTGATGTCAAACATTTCGGGTAGCAGTTTTGACCAAATTTCCATAAACTCTTTATTTTTTTCGTTTGCTTTTATTTGCAAAAAACGATTGAAATCTTGAGTTGTTGAATTTGCAATTTCATTTTTACCAGAAGCTCTATAAATGATGTCACCTTTTTTAATTTTATATTCTGGAAAGTCATTAATTGGAATAATAATTTGATTTTGCTTTTCAATTAGTAAATAGAAGAATTTTCGTGTGCCTGATTGAAAAGATTGTAAATCTAAATCAACACCAACTTTAGCTATTTTATTAAATTGTTGTGAAATTAAATTCAAATCAATTTTTGTAAGCAAATCAAAGTTTTTAATATCCAAACCAATGTCTTCCAAATTTCCACTTGATTTATCTTCTTTTATTCCTAGAATTAAAATTCCACCTTCTGAATTAGAAAATGAAAGAATGTCTTTCGCAAAATTCCTCATAAAAATTTCCACAGCGTCAGTTAATCCGTAAAAATTTAACTCAAACTTGTAATCATAATGATTATTCTCTTTCGGGAATATTCCGTGATTTTTTAAGTTATCTATGGTTATAACAATCTGTTCTTTTAAGCGTTTTAGGTTCATTTTTCAATTGTATTTTTTTCGTCTCGTGAGGAAATATAGCACCTAACTCATATATAACATCAAATATACACCTCTTTTTCAAATTTTCGAGAACTACATTAAGTTTTTTCTTATTTTAAAAAGTAGTACTCCGCTCCCAGCCTTTTCAATTGTAAAGAACAAATCTTAAAAATTAATGAGTATGCTATTGCTTTATTTTAAAAATAGACTACTTTAGTATTTTGGTCCCTAGCACAGCTTGCAGCGACATCTTCTCAATGAGAAAACAAACTCTTACGGCGGTTTCCGCGATAGGAAATAGAGCGGAGAGCTAGTCACGAGCGAAGCAATCTGACGAAGTAAATGGCACCAAAAGAATAATTTAAAATAATAAAGAAATGAGATTAGAAGATTTTGACAATGACGAGGATAAAATAATCCAAGATCGATTGAAGCAAAAAACATGGAATGAGATACGTACAAACGATAGTTGGGCGATTTTTAAAATCATGGCGGAGTTTGTAAATGGGTACGAAACTATGGGACGTATTGGTCCGTGTGTGTCCATTTTTGGGTCGGCACGTACTAAGCCTGAGGATAAATATTACCAATTAGCGGAGCGTATTGCCTACAAAATTAGTAAAGCAGGCTACGGCGTAATCACTGGTGGTGGTCCCGGAATCATGGAAGCTGGTAACAAAGGTGCGCATCTAGGTGGTGGAACATCAGTAGGATTGAATATTGAGTTGCCTTTCGAGCAGCACTTTAATCCGTATATTGACCACGACACGAACCTGAATTTTGATTACTTTTTTGTGCGCAAAGTTATGTTTGTAAAATATTCGCAAGGTTTTGTAGTAATGCCAGGTGGTTTTGGAACTTTAGACGAAATGTTTGAGGCCATTACCCTGATCCAAACTAAAAAAATTGCTCGTGTCCCTATCATCTTAGTGGGTACTTCGTACTGGTCTGGTTTGATCGAATGGGTTAAAACGGTCTTGATCGAACAAGAAAAAACAG
>NZ_JAQWTM010000079.1 GCF_029242675.1 Flavobacterium sp. | reverse complement strand
AAAATTCTAAAACAATATCAAGACAAACATGGAATATCATTTTTTATAACCACTGGAAATCATGATCCATCAGGTCCCTTTGCTCAAGAGTCTGGCAAGAGTGATTTTATGGGACAAAATGGTAAAAACCAAGCAATCTTTAGTCAAGCCGATTTGCACAAGGTAAATTTAGAAAAAGAAGACCCGCTAGTACTTTCATCAGATGTAATGAAATTGGGTTATGAGGGAATTATGAAGGAACTAAAGTCTTTTGGTTTTTACCCTAGCAAAAACTATATATTTTGGGCAACACCATTTTCGAATTATACTACTGAAAATTATGACTTTTCGAAAGCAGAAAATGCGGCTACGTTACACAATCGGCAATACGAAATTGCAAAAGGCTACACAATTCCTGATGTAAGTTATTTAGTTGAACCTGTCGCAGGTTTGTGGTTATTGGCAATTGATGGTAATGTATATATTCCAAAGTCTGATGATGGTAAAAACACAACTTCATCTGCAAGTTATGGAGAAGCGAGCACGGGCTACAATAATGTTTTGTCTCACAAAGCACATTTATTAAAGTGGATAAAATCAGTATCGGAACAAGCAAAAAAGCAGGGTAAAACACTGATTGCATTCAGCCATTTTCCCATGATTGATTTTAATGACGATGCCACAAATGATCTAAAGGAATTATTAGGTAAAAATAAATGGCAACTCAATCGCGTACCTGATGATGCTGTTGCAGAACAGTTTGGCGATGCTGGTTTAAAAATACATTTTGGTGGACACATGCATATCAATGACACGGGAGTGCGTAGGAGTGCCAACGGAAACCAATTGGTAAATGTTCAAACACCTTCCCTTGCAGCTTACATCCCTGCTTACAAACTGTTGACTATTTCGTCTGATAGTATTGCTACTGTTGAAACGGTGACAACAGACGAAGTGCCTCGCTTTAACGAGCTTTTTGATTTATATGAAAAAGAATACCAATTTCTAAAAAATACAGGATCAAAAACAGTATGGAATCAAGACATATTAAAAACAAAAAATTACCATGAATTCACAGATTTCCATTTGAAAGAATTGGTTCGGTTACGCTTTATGGCAGACTGGCCCAAATCGTTTGCCGATTTTCTTTCGAATACGAATGGAGCTGATTTAGTAATCCTTTCCCAAATAAAATCCAGTAATGATCTAGAAGAAATTATTACAAATAAAAAATCAAAAACTGCGCAGTGGCAGGAGGCAGAAGAGAAAATTGCAGCCCTTATACAATCACAAAATTTGAATATTGAAGATTTTAAAAAGTGGAAGGGTACTGATTTATTTACAGATTTTTATCGACTACGCAATGCAGATAAATTAGCGATAGGCGATATTGGATTTGAAAAAATAAAACAATATAAATTACTAATCGATTTGTATCTAACGGCTAGAAACGAAAATAATGTGAATCCTCAGCGCCATCAACTGTATTTATTCTTAAAGATTTTTAATAATTTTATGAATGGAGCACCAGCAGATCATTTTTCAGTTAATTTAAAATCGGGTGCTATCGATGATTTGAATAAGTAGGAATACAAATAAAAAAGAGAGACAATTATCTGTTGATAGCTTGTCTCTCTTTTTTATAAATTTTTATTTACCGTTGACTGGATTTTTTCGAACATAACTACCATCGTCAAAATTTACCTTGTAAGTAGAATCAAAAAGTTGACTTGGCATATAGTAATCTGTAGTAATTATTTGTGCTCCAGATTTCTTAGCTTCTTCAAATCGACTGTAATCATTAGTACGTGCTTCTTTTGTATCTGCATCAGCGCGGGTTCGTATCAAGTATCCCTTTTCGACCAAATCTTTTATAGTCGCATCTTTGGGGTCGTTTCTAAATAAGGTTGCCGCTTCAGGCGTTCCTGGTTCCGCATTGATAAAGAGTACAGCACTTTTAAGAGAGGGATGGTGTTCTGCGTACATTGTTTTTTTGGCTCCATTGTTATCCATGATAAACAAGAATTTTCCTTGTGCATTTTTTAATGAAGGCCAATTGTGGTGTAAAACAGCTTCTTCTAATGTCTTGTATGAGCCACGTACATCATCAGGCGTAATGACTTTATCAGAACCTAAAGTATTTATAATTACCTGATCTAATTGATCAAATAAAGCGGTGGTAAATTCTTCAGGCTGGTTCTTAAAAAAATTAGGACCACCATCTTTTGGTTCTAAAGTGATAAAAACAGGAGTGTGATTTGGATTGTCATTGGACCAATTTTTTAATTCTTGTAAACACAGTTCTAATGTCAGACACGAAGTTCTAAAATCGATGTCAGGCATGTGCAACACTTTGAATCCTGGTTTATTCATGACTCCTTCAGGATCATAAGCTATTTTAGAATGCACTAGTTCTAAACCTTTAGGATGTGCATATTTTCCTCCTATGGTATCCGCATACACATCAATTTCTAAATTTCGTAAACCCATATATAATTGGTCTGTTATTGCGATGTGTTCGTATTGCAAACCTTGATAGGAGTTGGTAGTATCCCTTTTAGCAATCAAATTATAAAGGTCACTTTCGAGTGCTTGCCTGTAGCTGTTGTGAGAACCTATTACTTGTAGTTGGTTGATTTTCGAATTGCTATTTTGAGCGTGCAGTATGGCACCAAGTGAACAAGTGCTTAATAAGATAAGTGCTGCTTTTTTCATGATAAAAATTAATTTTAATAGTGCTAAAACTGACAGTAGTAAGTGGATGCCGAAAGTACCTATTTTGGGAATGTCCTGTGTTAAATCAAGAAAAAGAAATTGATAAGCAATTATTAGCAATTTTGCTAGAGTAATAGTGGTGTAGCAACCATTTCTTAATTTATTGTTAACACTCAGGCAAAAGTGGTTGACCATACATTTCATTCATTTGTGTGAAACAAAAACAGCCATTTAATTTTATGAAAAATCCTGAAAATTTTGAGAAGATCTATTTGTTATATTGGGAAAAACTTACTGCTTTTTCTTTTAATATGACGCAAGACATGGATGTCGCTCAAAACATAGTTCAAGACGTTTTTATAGATTTATGGGAGAGGCGACACAAACTCGAAATTACGGCAATAGAATCGTACTTATATAGAGCGGCTAAAAATCAAGTTTTTAAATATTATCAAAATAACCGATTTGATAAAACCATCATCGAAGACAAATTTGAAGATTACATCGTTGACAATTTTACTACAATTGATCCCGAGGTGATGGAGAAAATTTACGCCATGATTGAAAACCTTCCAGAAAAAAGAAAAGAAATTTTGCTTATGCATAAAATGCAAGACATGACCATTGATCAAATTGCGATAGAATTGTCTTTGTCGAAACAAACAGTGAAAAACCAAATTTCTTCTGCTTTAAAACACCTTCGTTTTGAGCTAAAAGATGTGTCTTGGATGGCGTCATTGCTAGTAATATCGTATAAATTTTTAAGATAACTTTCCCTTAATGGTTTGATAATATTCTCGAATAGTACGATTTTAAGTTTTCAGTACTTATAGGTAACACTACCAATTATGATGAGAAAATTGAAACACAGTTTAGAATATTTTACAAATAAGAGTCTGAACAAAAAGACCAGTCCGGCTGAGGAAGATGTTTTAGATTCTTTTGCTAAAGCAGCATATCAAGTAGCATCTTGGCATGAAGATAAAATGGGTAGCAGTAAAATAGTAAGACAAACTATTTATGAAAACATTTTACATAAAACGGAACGTAAAAGTAGTTGGAAATCGTACGCAATGTATGCGGCCGCAGCAAGTATTGTAGTGCTCTTAGGACTAAGTTTCTATAATAGTACTAGCACAATATCTGAAGAACAAAAACTATTTACGACATCAAACAGTTCTCAATCAATTCAACTTAGCGACGGATCAATTATTCATTTATCTGCGCATTCTACATTACAATATCCTGTAAAATTTACAGCTACAGAACGAAAGGTTTCTTTACTAAAGGGTAACGCTTTTTTTGAAGTAGCAAAAGATAGCGTGCATCCATTTATTATTTCCTCGGGAGCAATCAAAACAAAAGTCATTGGGACTTCTTTTCATATTCAATTAGCCAAAACAAAATGTATTGTAATGGTAAGAACAGGTAAGGTAGAGGTGAGTACAAAAAATCAATCCGTTCAATTAACTCCAAATCAAGAAGCTATATTTTCGAATAATGCTTTAAGCAAAAAGACAATGGAAGCCATTTTTGCTACTAATTGGTACGCTGAAAATATAACTATAAATCAAATGAGTTTGCATAAGGTCATTGAATTAATCGAATACAAATACGGAGTTACTTTTCAGTATATCAAAGGAGTTAACGGCGAAGGTCCTTTGACTGTTTTTATTGCTAAAGATGCAAGCCTAGAGAGCGTATTACAACAAATCAATTATATAACAAATTTAAAATTCAGTGTTTATGGCGAAACAGTAAAAGTGGAATAAAAAAAGCAGTTGCTACGAACAACTGCGATCAATAATTAAGTATCGAAATCAACCAATAACTTAAATCATGTATTTTAAAACTAACTATTTAAAAATAAAAAGTATCGTCTTTTTATTTCTAGCCTTACTGTCGTTTGAAAACGGAGTAGCAAAAGCATATCTTAAAGATCCAAATGTAAAAAATAAAGTAGAAAAAGCAACATTAGTCGCTATATTTTCAAAATTAAGTAAAAACACTGCTTATAAATTTAGCTACGGAGCCGAAGTGATTGCTGATGATACTATCTACCTAATTGAAAATACAGAGAAGCCTGTTCTTACAATTATAAAAGAACTTTCTCAGAGAGCAAATTTCAATTATTCGATAAATGGCAAATTAATTTTGGTACACAAGGAAAAAGCAATTAAAGTACAAAATGCCGATAAAATAACTGCAAAAGGTAAAGTCGTAGATGAAAATGGAATGCCTGTTCCCGGAGCAACAGTATTAGAAACAAATACTGCGAATACTACAATAACAGATTTTGACGGAAATTTTCAAATCACAGTCAACGAAGGTAGAACATTGCAAATATCGTATATGGGCTATCAAACAAAAACAGTTATTGCATCAAAAAGTTTTATAACTGTGAATTTAGAACCTGATACCGCTGAGTTGAATGAAGTATTAGTGGTAGGTTATGGTAAACAGTCAAAAAAGGATGTTACTGGAGCAGTGACCCAGCTTGACGCTTCTAGTTTTAGGGAAGGGGTTGCAATATCAGCAGATAACTTAATTCAAGGTAAAGTAGCTGGAGTGCGTGTCGTAAATACTAGTGGCGAACCTGGAGCGGGAGTAAATGTTACCATAAGAGGAGTAGGATCGATACGAAGTGGTAGCACACCTTTATTTGTAGTCGATGGAATTCCTTTATCAAATGATGATGTGAGTCCGTCAGGGAGTAATGTCGGTTTTGGAGCCTAGGCAGCTAAAAATCCTTTGAATTTCTTGAATACAAGTGATATTGAATCGATTACCGTATTAAAAGATGCGTCTGCAGCAGCAATTTATGGAGCTAGAGGTTCTAATGGAGTAGTGCTGGTTACTACAAAAAAGGGAATGAAAGGACAAGGTACATTAAATTTTGATTCGTATTTAGCCGTTTCAACCGTTGCAAAAAAATTGGATATCTTGAATTCAGAAGAATACAGAAATGCCATTAGTGACCCAGCTTTTGATCATGGAGGTAACACTGATTGGCAAGATTTAATATATAGAACTGCCATTACTAAGAATAATGCTTTGTCATTTGCAAAACAAACTGATTCAGGAAATTACTATGCGTCATTAGCGCAAATGGATCAAGAAGGAATTGTTAATAATAGTAATTTCAAACGTCTTTCAGCTAGAATAAATGCTTCAGAATCTTTTTTAGATAATAAAAGACTGAAAGTAAAAATGAATCTTACGGCAAGTGAGACTAAAGATGATGGTGTACCTACTAGTGATGATGGTGGTTCTAATGGGCAGTTGATTATTCATACTTTAATGGCAAATCCTACAAGGTCTGTCTATGATGAAAATGGGGATTTTACTAACTTTAATATGAATGCACATTACAATCCGGCTTATCTATTGAGTATTTATGAAGATGAGACGCGCAATTTACGAGTATTGGGGAATTTAGAAACTTCTTTTAGAATCGTCAACGGATTAGAGTACAAACTGAATTTAGGTATCGATCGATCACGTGCAAAAAGAAGCACAACAATCTATCCCAACTTAACCGATTTAAACCCGAACGGAAGGTATGTTCAAAACAACTTAGATTCTAAAAACTCTCTGATTGAGCATTACTTAACTTATAATTTAGCACTAGATAAACAAAAAATTGAAGTTTTAGGAGGATTCTCGTATCAAAAATTTGAGCGCTCAGGAACTAGTTTTAGCATTGATGGTATTGCAGCTCAGGGTACTGGAGTAAAACCAGCAATTAATCCTGGATTTGCAGGGATTCAATCAGGAGTATCAGGTTATGCACAAGAAAACGAGTTGCAGTCTTATTTTGGACGTGTGAATTACACTTTAAATGAAAAGTACCTTTTGACAGCGTCAATGCGTGCCGATGGATCTACTCGTTTTGGTACAAATAATAAATACGGTTATTTTCCTTCGTTTGCACTAGGATGGAATATTGCAAAAGAAAAATTTTTAGATGATGTCGCTGCTGTTGATAATTTAAAACTACGAAGCAGTTGGGGACAAACAGGTAATCA
>NZ_JAQWTM010000064.1 GCF_029242675.1 Flavobacterium sp. | reverse complement strand
TGATTACTCTAATAAAGCTGAGGAAAGATTGACTTGTGATTACCAAGGAGATGATATGCAAATAGGTTACAACTCTCGTTTCTTAACTGAAATGTTGACAAACTTACAATCAGATATGATTATGTTAGAGATGTCATTACCTAACCGCGCCGGAATTTTAACACCTGTTGATGGTCTAGAAGAAGGAGAAACAGTTACGATGTTAGTAATGCCAGTTATGTTAAATAGTTAACAAAAAATTATCCTTTTGTTGGATTAGTTTTTTGATTATTAATTTATAAGTAGTATCATTGTAAAGCAATTCCGCTATTAACCAAACCATTTTTATATTTAAAAAAACCGTCCAGTTTAATAACTAGTCGGTTTTTTTTATTCATGTGAAAAATAGAATTTTGTATTATCTTTTTTCAGCGCAGCTTTCGCCTCTGCATGATTTTTCTCGAATGTTTCCAAGTTCGTGCCTTTACAAATTCCATAACTATAATGATACTTTAAAATTTCAAGATCATTATTACTAAATGTCTTTTTCAAAGAGCGACAAATGGAGAAATAACTGGTGCACTCAGTAAAGTTACGTTCTAAATAAAAGTATCCTAAAGTTAAAACAAAATTTTGTTCTAGAGAATTCAATTTTTGATCTTCGTTCAAAGTATCCTGCATGTTTAATTTCAGCGAGCAGTTGGTAATATTCTGTTTACCATTCCATTCTAAATAATATCCTTCCTTATTTAGAATCCGAACATCAAAATTTTCAGATGTGGCATCTTTCATCCCATAAATAAAGTAGTTTGATTTGCTCTTATTTCTAACAAAGCTAATTTTGAGTGAATCTACCTCTTGATCAATATATTTGGTGAATTCCTTAAATTTTTTAATCGTGTTTTTATCCACTGATTTATCTACGTAGATTTTTATCTCACTTTTCCACGTTTTCATCGTGGGCAAAACTTTTTGATTCTTCTTCTGATATTTTTTATTGAAAACAATATTCTTATATCGTTCTAAAAAAATAGAATCTTTTTCTTCGTAAGGCACTTGTACCCCTTTTGATTTATATCCTTTTACCATTATAATGGTATCATTTTTATCTATTTTAAACCCAATTGAATCTACTTTACTATCAACTTTAATTTTATAGTGCTGATAAGTTTTAATATTCATATAGGCAACATTTATAGAATCCAGTGATTTTTTATGCTGCGCAAAAGTGAAGAAAAAACTAAGAAAGAATAAAAGCACTGCTATTTTTTTTGTCATGATAATGATAGTTTACTATTGTAAAAATAAACTTTTAAGTTTAATCTTACTTATATTATGTGAAGATTTTTATTACACTGATTATTAATTATATCACGCCCATCTTTGTCATCAAGAAGGTAGCACTTTTATTTTTGCAAATCCCATCACGAAGTTTGTAGTCAAAGTGCAATTCGTCATTGACTATTTCGACCTCAAAACATTTATTAGTTAAGATCGCAGGAAACGCATTAGTAGTCAAGCAAACCTCAATATCATGGGTTGCAATAGCTCCTATTGCTTTATTAGCAATTACTTTTTTCACCACTTCAATGGTTCCGTTTCGTTTATCATCTGAATTGGTTCCGCGTAATATTTCATCTAATAGTACAAAAGCCGGTTGTTTTTCTAACGCATTCATTATTTGCTTTAAGCGCTTAATCTCGGCAAAGAAATACGATTCGCTATCAGACAAAGAATCTGAAAGTCGCATGGATACCAAAACCGGCAAAGGATGTACTGTTGCTGCAGCAGCACACACTACTGATCCAGCTCCCGCTAAAACCATATTAATACCCAAACTACGTAAAAATGTACTTTTGCCTGACATGTTTGACCCTGTCAAGATCATAAAGGACTGTGGGTAAAACTGGACCTCATTCCCTACTCTAGTAGCGCTGGTCAATAAAGGATGGCTTAGGTTATTAAAACTAATTTTGAAATCCGTGTTCAAAGTGGGGAAAACAAAGTCGGGGTTGTTATACGATAGATTTGCAAAGCTGTTCAGCATTTCAAACTCACCAATGACCGCAAGCCAATCTTCAAGCGCTGTGGCATGCTCTTTTTTCCATTTTAATAAATCTTTTAAAGCGTGTAAATTATACAAAAAGGCGCCATTAAATAAGGTGGCCGTGATTAAATTATTAATACTATCCATTTTTGAAAACAGCTCCGATAGTTCTTGAAAGTGTGCACTCGCGTTTTTCTCCTTGAATTTTAATTTTTGTTGCAAAGCAAGTAGTTTTGGTGCACTAAATTTTTCCTCTTCGACCTTTTGAAGTAGTTTACTGTATTGCTTCAGTATTTTATCGATATTATCTGAATTGGAAATCTCGATTTGAATGCGTTTAAAATACTTGCCTAAAAATGCCAAATTGATGATAAACAAATACGACATTGCCGATACAAAAATGGTATTCGAACTGATTAAGTAGCCTATCGCACTCCCGATAAAAAGTAGTGGCAAAATATAGGAGCCAATATTAGTCAATCGAGACAGCGGGTTACTATTAAAAGTACTCCATCGCAATAGCGATTCATAACTCGATTGGTTGTCCTGACTTACTTTGGCGAAAGCCAAAAAATCCTGACGCCAGTCCAATTTACTCGAAAGTTCCGCTACTGCAGCTTGATTTTCGATTATCTCCTCATTAGGAGCTAAAACAAGTAAACGCTCAGCCAGCGTTTTTTTTCCAATAAAAGTAGCTGTCCTATTCAGATTCTGAAATAAAGAATGGGCACCAAAAATATCTAAATCATAGGCATACGGATGCTGAAAATCAATAAACTCTTGTCCGTCTTCAAAAGGCAACTCCCTTTTACTTACAAATGCTAGTTCGTCTTTATTAATAGTAAGGAGCGCATTGGCTATTTTTTTGTCATTTAATAACTTCGAGTGCAGCTTCATCAAGAAAATGAATCCGACAAAAAGCGCGATGGCTAGTACTATAAACAGCATCGATTGTTGCTCTACATAATAATAAACCGAAACAAAAAAGGCCACAATCACCAATAGCCTAACCAAACTAATTGAATTGTACTTTTTATTAATGGACTGTAATGCTAACGTGAACTGCGTAATTTTATCTTGGTATACTTTCATAACAATAGTGAGTGAGCCACAAATATAAGCGTACCTACGGAATAAACTACTTAAAAAAGACCTATTCTAAACCTAAGGTAATGCGTAGCTGTCTCGTTAACCAATTTATTCAATTGGCATAACCAGAACGGGAATACTGAGATTTTGCGCCATTTTTTTTGTAAAACTAGGATGGAACAACCCCTCAAAAAAACTTCTTTTATAGGTAAGCATCGTCAAAACGTCAATATCTCTTTGAACTATAAAGTCGACAATAGATTCTTTGACATCATCACTTAACATCACCCAAAACACAACACCCTCGCCTTCAAACTCATTTTCCCATTCCTTAACTGTTTCTTTGGACACATCCGAGTCTGAAGTTTTCACATACAAACAATGCACCTGAGCGTTGGCTTTTTTAGCGAGTTTTAAAACATTTTTCAAGGCTTTTTTATCTTTCTCCCTAAAACGAGTAGTAAAACCTATGGTTTGTATTTTTTTGTATTCAGCTCCATGCGGAATACAATAAGTAGGAACGGCGACATCTACTAAAACGCTACCTGCATTGGTTCCCATAAAAAAAGCGGACCAACCCGAAGCGCCTTCAGTTCCCATGACCACATAATCAATTTTGTCTTCCTTTATCGCTTTCTCGATGTTGTACACTAATTCGCCATCCATGAGGCGGTGCGTCATTTTAATATGATCTAGATTGTGTGCCAAAGCAATCGAATGCAATTTAGGCAGCTCCTCTTTGAACATCTCAAATTGCGAAAGTTCCAGCGACTCATAAATTTCCATATAATTCTGCGGAAAAAACTGCGTGTCTAAAATAGGAAGTTCAAAGGTGTGTAATAAAATCAGCTCCCCTTTGATCATTTTTGCAAATTCTAAAGCATGAACAAAGGCATTGGTAGCTGTTTCAGAAAAATCGGTTGGAAAAAGAATACGTTTCATTTTGACAATTTTAGAAGTTAGTAGCTCAAAATTACACCTAAAGTTACGGCAATACTATGATAAAAATCAGTTTGTTATCTCTTTTTTAAGATAAATTTGGGCGTGCCACCCTCTAGAAAAAAGGGCTCCATTGTTTATCGTTAGTGGCCCTTTTCTCTAGAGGCTGTCGGGTCATCCGCTCCGCTTCGGCGGACTGCTTCTACCCCTCACGCGAACCCTGCAAACAATCAACTTAAATCTTTTCCATCACTTCTTTTGTTTTAGTA
Organism: Flavobacterium sp.; assembly: GCF_029242675.1. Lineage (GTDB taxonomy): Bacteria > Bacteroidota > Bacteroidia > Flavobacteriales > Flavobacteriaceae > Flavobacterium. Next base: position 161 of record NZ_JAQWTM010000064.1, on the reverse strand, counting down.
CCTTTACAACCTATACAATATACCATGCTAAACAACGACGCCATAGTAGCACTAGCAACCCCATCAGGAGCTGGAGCTATCGCCATTATACGAATCTCCGGACAAGAAGCCATCACGATTGGAAATTCGGTTTTTAGATCCATCAAAAACAAAAATTTATT
>NZ_JAQWTM010000041.1 GCF_029242675.1 Flavobacterium sp. | reverse complement strand
ATCATATACTTTCTTTTTAAAATTTAAAAGCAACTGTCGCAATTCGAAAACTTCTTCTACTTGCAGTAAACGGCAAATACCCAAATAGGTTATCAAACCGAAAACTCCACTCAAGAGTAATTGTAAAAGTAAACCTTCGGTAATCATTTGAATTAGTACGATTAGCACAGCCATTCCACAAGTGGCAATTAGGACAGGAATCATATCTTTAAATTGTTTAATTGCACCGTACCCAAAAAGTTTACCCGGTAGATAGGCGTTGATTATAAACGATATTGCCGAGGTCATAACATGCCCAATAATCATTGCTTTTACTCCTAGCGGAATGGTAATCACCAGCGCAATTACAGTCATGGGCAATTTACATAAGTCCACTTTTAAATACAAATCAGAACGACCAATCGCATTCAACACATTCATATTAATTGCACTCATGGGTAATAAAACCCTTGCAAATACCATCCATTGCAAGAGTGGAATCAAGGCAACCCACTTATCGGTAAGTAACAAAATCACAATTGGTTTGGCTAACAAAGCGATGAATGTCATCAAGGGAATCGTGCAAAAGGCTGCCATTTTAATCATTCGGCTGTAGACCGAAACCAATCTTTTCCTATCCGTTTGAATCAAGGTGAATATCGGAAAAGTGGTTTGTTGCAAAATAGTTCCAATGGTTCCCGCAGATACATCTGCGAATGTTTTGGCTCTTGTATAATAGCCGAGAGCCGTACTGGGATAGAAACGCCCGATACAAATATTGTAAATATTGTTCAGTGTTTGTGCGTACAAACTCGCCAGCAAAAGCTTGGATCCATAACCAAATAAAGTACGAAAGGAGTCTGTAGAAAATAAAAAAGAAAGTTTCCAATTGCCATACGACCACAAAGCTGCAGATGTAGCTATGGAACTCACAATCATTTGTACTACCAAGGACCAGACTCCAAAGCCATTCAAAGCCATGATTACCCCGAACAAACCTCCAAAAACGACACCTACTACATTACTTTTTGCGATGGATTTAAAGTCCAAGTCTATTGTTAAAATCGTTCTTTGAACAATAGCAAAAGCATTTATAAATAGACTTAATCCTAAAATTCTAGTCAAATCAATGAGCTGTGGTTGACGAAAAAAAGCAGCTATATAAGGTGCTGTAAAAAATAACAAAATGTAAAAAAAAGTACTAATAACTAAATTGAATACAAAGGTTGTTGAGAAATCAATCGCTTTTCGCTCTTGGCTCTGGATCAAGCCCATATTTAATCCGCTTTCAATAACCGTTTGCGATAAGGCGATGAAAATCGCAAGCATACCGATTAAACCAAAATCTTCAGGCATTAATAATCTAGCAAGCACTACTCCTACGATAAATTGCCCAATTTGACTTGCAAATTTATCTAAGGCAGTCCATAGGATTCCTTTTGCAGCAGCTGATTTTAGAGGAGAAATATACATTGGTTTTTTTAGTAGCTTTATAATTTAGTCGCTTTTACAATCGAACATCTACAACTTGACCCGTATAGTCAGATACCACCGTTTGAAGGCTTCGCATAGCAACTAACTCTGGATTTAATAAACTTGATTCGTCCTCATTACCAAAGTTTTTTACTCGCATGGGTGTTTTAGTCCGCTCTGGATTGATACAATTTACCTTGACCCCAAAGGATTCCCATTCTTGCGATATGGCTTGGACAAAATTGACGGTCGCTGCTTTAGCTGAGGAATAAATACTAAAAAAAGCACGTCCTCTGGTGTACGAACTTGAAGTAAAAAACAAGAGATGCCCTTTAGACTTTTTCAAATAAGGCAATGCAGCTAGAGCAATATTTATCATTCCAAGATAATTAGTATTCACGGACTCCGCTATTGCTTGCTGTTTCATTGATGCCAATGGTTCTTTATGCAAGATTCCTGCTGCATTAATGAGGTAATCAATAGTTCCTTCTTGGTTTGAAACCGCTTTTAATGCTTTTTGTACGGCATCAAAATCAGCAATATCAACATTATTTTGAGATCTTGAAAAACAGTGAACTTTAGCACCGTGTTCGAGTGCTAAATCGGCAATACACTGCCCAATTCCTGAATTACCTCCAAAAATTACAAGGACTTTATTAGCAAGATTTTCTTTAGTTAATTCGATGTTTTGCAATTCACCTGATTGCAATTGAAATAGCTTATCCAAAATGTAAGTATCCTCTGGATAGGTCAATTTCATGTTGGCTTCTTCGCCTTCAACTACTACTATTTTTTCAGATGGTACATATTTTTTAACGATTCCACAGTCATCAGTGGCTGCAAAATTCTCATCCAACAGCGCTAATTTATACGCTTGTGCAATCACTTTTTGCTTAAACCCTTGCGGAGTTTGCCCGCGTCGCATTTTACTTCTGTCGGGAATCGCTTTTATAATGGAATCTTCGACTTCGATAATGGTATCAGCTGAATTAATTGCGACATCGACTGCAGCATAACTATCTAGTTTTTTGACCACTTCAGTAATAATCCGTTGACTTACTAACGGCCTAGCGGCATCATGAAATAGTATATTGGAATCTTGAAAATCAGCATAAGCTGTCACTGCTGCATAACTAGAATGGTAGCGCTCCTTTCCTCCTACTAAGATGCGCTTCACTTTTTTCCATTCGTTTTTTATGATCATATCCTCGATCATAAAAATATAATGCTCGTTGACTACAACAGCTATTTCATCAATCCATTCATTTTTTTCAAACGCGGTTACAGCATGCTCCAGCACCATTTTTCCAGCAATTTTGAAAAACTGTTTTGGAAGAGATTTTTCTAATCTGCTTCCTTTACCACCTGCCAAAATAACCGCTATATTCATGTATTGTATTCTGTATATTTTTAATTCGACTCCTTTACAAACAATTCCTTTTCAAGAAATTCTACTATTCTGGATGAAGCAGTTTGCTTATTGGTATTGAAAAGAATCGCATCGACAAAAGCTTTTCGGGCTATCATCATCGTGTCCTGTTCCTGTAAAACTACATTTTCAATAAAGTCAACCAATTGCTGTTGATTTCTAGATTGATAATGTACCTGAATGGCTTGT
>NZ_JAQWTM010000033.1 GCF_029242675.1 Flavobacterium sp. | reverse complement strand
CTTGATTTTTTATTTTTCCTTTAAAAATAAAATAATTAGTATCGGCTATGCTGATATGGTTTTCTGCTGCATATCGTTCTCTCATCTCACTTAAATCATCAACAGCTACTTTTTCACTGGTTAATTTAATTTTAAGTAAATCTCTATTGATAATCATTCCGCTTAAAGTAGAAAGTATAAAATCATCATTTCGCTGCCATCCTTTCAACGCACTTATAATATCAAAATCATCGAGCTGCGAAAACAAATCAAGTATGTTAGCATCAAACGCTTCCAAAGTAATTTTATTTTGAAGAAAAAACTGCAAAGGTACACTGCACGGTAAAACAACTCCTTTTAAAGTCAACTCTTTGGCTCTCTTTAATATTTTGGTCAAAATCAATTCAGCTACTAAACTCGTCTTGTGTAAATAGGCTTGCCAGTACATCAACCTGCGTGACATTAAGAATTTTTCAACAGAATAAATTCCTTTTTCTTCAATAACCAAAACATCGTCAACGACATTCATCATTTGGATTAAACGCTCCGAGTTCACATTTCCTTCGGCCACACCGGAGTAAAAACTATCCCTTTTTAAATAATCCATTCGATCCATATCCAATTGACTAGAAATCAACTGCAACATGAACTTGCGATGGTAATCGCCTTCAAAAACTTGAATTGCTAAATCCAATTGTCCGCCAAATTCTTTGTTGAGTTGGTGCATGAACAACATAGATATTTCTTCGTGATGCACATCCTCGACTATACTGCGCTCCATGGCGTGTGAAAACGGACCATGACCTATATCGTGTAATAAAATAGCAATATAAAGTGCGTTCTCCTCTTCGGGGCTTACCACTACTCCTTTAAAACGCAATACATCAACCGCTTTTTGCATTAGATGCATACAACCTAAAGCATGGTGAAACCGCGTATGATTTGCACCTGGATACACCAAATAAGACAAGCCCATTTGAGAAATCCTACGCAACCGCTGAAAATAAGGATGCTGAATTAAATCGTAAATTAAGGCATTGGGTATCGTGATGAATCCGTAGATCGGATCATTGAATATTTTAAGTTTGTTGATAGTACTCACTCGAAGTTAATTTTTGAGGAACAAATATAAGTAAATTAGTTTTCATGGTGGAAGTTCTGTTTACGCCAGAAAACACTACATCAAACTGAGCAAATAACCCAGTCCTCCTCCTCCCAACACAATGAAAGCCGAATTCAACTTTTTGAAGTAAAAAACCACTAGCATACTGATTACAGCAATCAAAATAGTGCGCCAATCCGTTATCGTACTTGCACCCATTTGAATACAAACCGATACAATTATCGCAACCGAAGCCACATTTACCGCGTCTAAAAAAGTGCTAAAAGTAACCGAATTGCGTATTTTTTTAACCAAAGGATTCAATAAAGCCACAAAAAAGAAAGAAGGTAAAAAGATCGCTATTGTAGACAGAAGTGCGCCCGAAAGTCCGTTTATTTGATACCCAATAAAAGTAACCGATGAAAAAACAGGTCCAGGTGTAAACTGTCCAACCGCTATCGCATCGATCAGTTGTGTTCTCGTAAGTATGCCTCGGGTGACTAATTCTGCATCTAGGAAAGCAAATAATACATAACCACTTCCGTATAAAATGGCGCCTATTTTGATGAAAATCAAAAATAAATTAAAGTTGGTGATGCTAACCGCTGTGGTTTTAGAAACCGAAAAAAGGGATAGTGAAAGCCAATTATTCTTTAGAAACGATTGGTCTTTATTTTGAATCGAATTCAACAGCAACGCTAGCAAACCAGCGCCAAAAAGCAAAATAATTTCGTTTACATTCAAGAGCGAAAATAACAAAACAACTCCCGCTATGATTCCTAAGAGTACGGATTTTAATGATTTTTTGGCCAAAGGATAAATTGCACCAATAATCACTGTGATAATAGCAGGCTTAATCCCATATAAAAAAGGTTGTAAGCTAGGTAGCTGACCGTATTCCTTATAACCGTAGGCGAAAACACCTGTTAGCAAAACCGCAGGAACAATAAAGCAAAGTCCAGCAACGATTAATCCTTTCCAACCCGCTCGCTCCTGTCCAATGTGAATTGCCATTTCGGTGCTGTTGGGTCCCGGAATCAAGTTGGTAGCACCTAATAAATCTAGGAATTGTTGCTCATCAAGCCACTTTTTCTTAACCACCACTTCTTCTTGCATCATAGCGATATGAGCAGCTGGTCCTCCAAAACCTATTACACCCAACTTTAAAAAAAGTAAAGCCAATTCATTTAAACGCTCTTTTTCAGTCATGCTACTATTTATGTTTCGAAACTCTACTGTGATTGAGAACCTCTGAGCTCTTTATTCTCAGCTAAAATACAATTTCCTGTAAAAGAAAAACCGACGACATATACTTTTCTTCTGCTAGCGCAAAACTGCTTGTTAAATGAACTTTTTCTTCAATAATATTCTATTTCATACAAGTATTTATCATTGCACTCGTAACGATATTTCAAATTATTTTTATTTATTATTTTCTGTATTTTAGAATACATTATGTTCATCGTTCTAATACCTGAATTCCCAATAATTTGCCGAGAATATCCTTTGCTTGAATATTTATACACTTCGACAACCTCGTTTTTAAATTCGCTATTGAAGGTTACTCGTTTAATAATTCTATCTTTTTTATCAAAATACATTGTGTCTGTTAAAACCGCCGCTGTTTCAAAATTTGGAACTTTCACTGGGAAAGATTCCCACGATTTTGTTGTTGAGATTCTACTATTTTTTTCAATCTTAATTTCTCTTATAAAACGGATTAATGAATCAGCCTCATATTTAGTTTCTATTTCGGTTTTTGTCTTAGGATTGAATTCGAAATTTGAAAATGAACGTACTACACAAGTATCCTTGGAAACAAAATCTTCACAGTCATATTCAAAAGTTCTTTGTCCATTCTTGTAATCAACAAACTTATTGTAATTTCTCTTCGTATTTAAAACTGCATCATATCCTCCATATGTAATTTCTTTGATCAAGTTACCAAAATTATCAAATGTAGTTTCACGTACTTTTACCAAGCTATCTTCAACTTTATTAAGCTCAGTTATTGTTTTGATCTTTTGACTAAAACCTAAAAAAGTAAACAAAAGAGTAAATAAGTATATGAATTTTTTCATGATTTAGTATGATTGTTTTGTTTTTTACAATTATCTTTTTTTTATCGGAATCCAAACCGTTTCTTCAGATGTGGGATCAGATCGCTTGTACTTATCCCCTAGAATCTCAAAATGCGGTCGATCATCTAGGTCGTAAATAGAATTCGGTAGCCAATGCGCGTAGATTTGCTCAAAAAAGGCAGGTGCCTTGCTTTCATCACCCACAAAAGTAAAAACGGCAAATAGTCCAGCGGGTATGAGCAAGGTTTCCATGTCATGCGGAATCACATCGGTATTAGGAACTGCAACTCCAACCCATTTATCAAAGGAAACCGTAGGATCAAATTGCTTCCAATAGGTCGCACCAAATACCTGAATGGAATACAAATCGTTTCCAATACTGTTATTGATCTCTTTTCGTCTCGGCATAAATCGTTGCCATACCGCAGCTGCATTGTAGGTAGTATAAGACATTTGGGCGCGCATTCCTAGGATTTGAATCGCTGGGTGAGTAACTATTTCTGGTGTCAAATTATTTTATTTTTGAGGGTTGTATATTGCTTGGGTTGTATAAAATGTAGCAGCTTAATTTTACTTAACTATAGCTTCGTGATTTGTTGCCATTAGCTGAACCTGAAAATCTAATAAATCTTTTTTCACGACAAAATAACCTCTTGAAAGCATATAACGGTAGTTCGTAATAGCTTCATAAAAGATTTCCAACTCTGAATCGATGTATTTATCCGTGCTAAAATACAAATAATCTTCTTTTAGATACCCTTCAAAACTAGCTCTTATCTCCGCTGTTAGAACTTTAGCGTACGAACTACTTTCCAGCATCTCTTTTATTTCTTTTTTAACGGCTTTCTCCAGTTCGTACACTTTTAAAAGGTTGGGTTTGATTTGCTCAATTGGCGTCACCACCTGCATGAATTGTGTTGCGTCCATCAACTTATTGTGATACTCAAAACTAATATCGAAAGATTGGTC
>NZ_JAQWTM010000032.1 GCF_029242675.1 Flavobacterium sp. | reverse complement strand
TGTTCCGTTTTACCAAAATCTTTTAATAAGCAAGGCAAACGCGAACCCAACCTATTACTTGGCCAGTAATTTGAATTATTCAGTAACCAAAAAAAGATTAATTATGATGACAAAAAACACCTCAACCACGAGAAGCCTTATCAAAAAAGGCCTAGTAATACCAATTTTGACAGCAATCGTATTTTCGTTTTGCACGAAAGTAGTAGCGCAAGAAAAAACGACTTCACAAGAAAATACTACAAAAAGACCACTTTCTATTTTTGAAAACTACTATCAAAAAACCATTTTCGAAATCAAGGATGAGAGCGGAAAAGTAGTTGCCACTAAAAAATAATCAGAACTTACCTCTAAAGAGAAGCATATTGTCCCTCCAGTAATTCTCGACAAAAAAGAAGACTTTACCACTGAAAATATGGAAAAGGCACTATCTAAAGGCGGACCTGCCAAATTTGTAGTAGATCCATTTGATAAAAAAAATATTAAAGTAAAAAGCGCAGATGAAAACGCCGTTTATAATAATGCTGGACTAACCGAGAATCCTGAATTCCCAGGAGGAATGGAGCTTTTCTATAAATTTGTAGGTGAAAATTACAGAGCCCCAGTAAAACAAGGACTAAAAGGAAAAGTTTACGTTACCTTTATCGTTGAGAAAGATGGTTCAATTACTGATGTCAAAACACTAAGAGATATTGGTTATGGAACTGGAGAAGAAGCGATAAGGGTACTGAATATATGCCCAAAATGGACTGCTGGGAAAATAAATGATAAGCCTGTTCGAACCTTGTATAGTTTACCTATAACAATAGAAACTGCAGGTTAAAAAGTAGTAAAAACAACAAATCCGCTGCACTACTAGCGGATTTGTTTAACTAAAACTAAACTAAAAAAACTCAATCTGGTTTATAACCAAAGTATGGCATTGCTTCCTCTTTAAAGACAACACCATATGCTTCTAACTCCTTTAATATTGGCAAATACACTTCTTTGTTAATAGGAAGTTGCACACCGGGAGTTTTAATTTTTCCATTTAATATCTGCAAAGTGGCAATCGCAACTGGCAGCCCTACTGTTTTTGCCATCGCGGTATACGTTTGATCGTCACCTAAACACACCATCTTTGAATCGATTTGTTTTTTTTCTCCATTAAGTTCATATCCAAACTTATGATACATCACAATCATATCCTTGTCATCAGCTTGCAAGGTCCATTTATCATTCAATATCCTTTCTAAAATTTGGGCTGGAGTAGCATTTTTAAGCCCTACGATTTTATCTTTATTAAATAGATCAAGTTCCAATAATTTATCCCACATGATATCATCTTGATCAATTTTTAAAATTAATCTTGTTTTAATCTCTACGGAATCCGTTGGGTGATACGGCAAAAATGAATTGACAAAATCGCGGTAACTCATTGTATCTGAGTTTTCCATTACGTAGCTATCATCAGTCATACCAAGTTGAACAAACATGTTCCAAGCCTTAGAAAATCCTACTTTTCGAATCGTTCCTCTATATAAAGTGAGCACATCATCTAAACCATAGACCGAGCGGTATTTTAGCGAGTCACGGTTAGAATACGCTTCAAAACGACCGTATCCTTCCACATCAAGGAATTCTGTTCGTCGAAATAAATTGCAGTACGGAATGTATTTATAGGTTCCTTCTTGAACAAATTTAGCTGCTCCGCCCTGCCCTGCTAAAACCACATTGCGCGGTGCCCAAGTAAATTTATAATTCCAAAGATTAGTATCGGATTCTGGTGCAACCAATCCACCGCAAAAAGATTCGAACAAAAGCATCTTACCTCCTTTATCCCGGATTTCATCAATAACTTTCATTGCACTCATGTGATCGATCCCCGGATCCAGACCAATTTCATTCATGAAAACTAAATTATTTTCTTTTGCAGCAGCATCCAATTCCTGCATAGCCTCGCTAATATACGAGGCTGTAACCAAACTCTTTTTATGGATAATGCAATCTCTCGCCACTTCAATATGCAAATGCGCTGGAAGCATACTAATTACAATATCAGCTTTACTTATGGCTTCGCTCCTTTGTATTGTATCAAAAATATCCAATGCAATAGCGGTAGCGTTAGGATGCCCATTTGTTTTTTTTTCGGCTAAAGCCAAAGATAAATCTCCAATTACAAGATGTACATTCTCAGTATCCGATTTTTGCAGCAAATATTGAATTAACGAAGAGGCTGATCTTCCTGCACCAATAATTAAAATGTGTCTCATAATTTGTATTTATAACACAAACATACAAATTTGTTGCATTTATAACAATGTTCTTGAACCAAAAGATTGTAAAATTTTTAACGAGTGTAGAACCCGAGCAGCTACTCAAATTTTAGTACTTTTGATTTAAATTGTAAACCTGTTTGAATTTCAAAACTCAATGACAAAAAAAATACTAACTACCGCTTCGATATTAGGTGCTCTTGCCATCATTCTAGGTGCTTTTGGGGCACATGCTTTAAAAAAAGTACTCTCTTTAGACCAACTGAGCACTTTTGAAACGGGAGTAAAATACCAAATGTACCACGCCCTATTTTTATTAGTGATTCCCTCCCTAACTAGCCTATCTGACAAAGCCAAAAAATCCATTTTAATCTTGGTACAATTAGGCGTCTTACTATTTTCAGGATCAATTTATCTATTAGCGACGAACGACCTTACGGCCTTTAATTTTAAAGTTATCGGTTTTGTAACGCCTATTGGAGGAGGCTTACTTATAGCAGCTTGGTGCGTTTTAATTTATCAAAATTGGACGAAAAAGTTATAAAAATAAAAATTTCAAATCGTATCTAAAATATAATATCTATTTTTGCAATTATAAATTAAACCACTCAATCATAATTTTATGAATAATAACACACCGTTTACGAAATCGATTTCGCTAACTGACTTAGGAATCGAAAACGCAAAGATTCATTACCAATTATCGGCCAGCGAATTACAAGCCAAAACTGTTGCATTAGGACAAGGAGTAGAAAATTCTACAGGAGCTCTAGCAATCAACACAGGTGAATTCACAGGACGCTCACCACAAGATCGATTTATTGTAAAAGATGCAATTACTGCAGATAAAGTATGGTGGGGAAAAGTAAATATACCATTTGAACCTTCAGCATTTGATGCTCTTTATAAAAAAGTAGCCGCTTATTTAAGCAACAAAGAAATATATGTTAGAGATTCGTACGTATGTGCTGATCCTAATTACCGTTTGAATGTACGAGTTATTACAGAAACACCTTGGGCTAACTTGTTTTGCTACAATATGTTTTTAAGACCATCAGAAAGCGAATTAGAAAACTTTACTCCTGAATGGACCGTAATGTGTGTTCCTAGTTTTATGGCAGACCCTGCTGTAGACGGAACGCGCCAGACTAACTTTGCTATTTTAGATTTTACTAAAAAAGTAGCTTTGATTGGTGGAACCGGTTACACAGGCGAAATGAAAAAAGGAATTTTTTCGGCCTTGAACTTCATCCTTCCGGTTGACAAAAACACCCTTCCAATGCACTGTAGCGCCAATGTAGGTGATGATGGTGATACAGCTATTTTCTTTGGTTTATCTGGAACGGGTAAAACGACCTTATCTGCTGATCCAAAAAGAAAACTTATTGGAGACGACGAGCACGGATGGACGAATGAAAATACCGTTTTCAATTTTGAAGGAGGTTGTTACGCTAAAGTAATTAACCTTTCAGAGGAAAACGAACCTGATATTTTTAGAGCAATTAAAAAAGGGGCTATCCTTGAAAATGTGATTTTCAAAGAAGGAACTAATGAAGTTGATTTTGAAGATGTTTCTATCACACCAAATACGAGAGTTAGTTATCCTATTGACCATATCGACAATATTCAACCGGGATCTATTGGTAACAACCCAAAAAACATTTTTTTCCTAACAGCAGATTCTTTTGGGATTTTACCTCCAATATCTAAATTAACGCCTGGGCAAGCAGCTTACCACTTTATCTCAGGATATACTGCAAAGGTTGCGGGTACAGAAGCAGGAGTAACAGAACCACAGCCTAATTTTTCGGCTTGTTTTGGCGCACCATTCATGCCACTACATCCTACAAAATATGCTGAGATGTTGAGTAAAAAAATTCAAGATGCAGGCGTACAAGTATGGCTTATCAACACAGGATGGACTGGTGGCGCATACGGTACCGGTAGCCGTATGAAGCTTAAATATACGCGTTCTATGATTACAGCTGCTCTTAATGGAGAACTTGACAATGTAGCCTATAGAAATCATGTGGTATTTGGAATTGCTATTCCACAAGAATGTCCAAACGTTCCTAGCGAGATCCTAAATCCAAGAAACACCTGGGAAGACAAAGATTTATACGACCAAAAAGCAATTGAATTAGGAAAAAAATTCAAAGACAATTTTGCCAAATTCGAAGAGTTTGCTAATGCTGAAATCATGGCAGGCGCACCTAACGCATAAGTTAATTATAATTCCAATTTTCAAAAGAGCTGTTCCTCCTGGAGCGGCTCTTTTTTGTTTTATGAAAACCGTAACTGAAAACAAATCAAGATAATACAACAATATCTAATTTTTGGCGTTACATTTGCACTCATCAATCAAATCAAATTCATCATCATGTTAAAACAATTTTTCATTCTTTGTTCTGGAGCAGACAAAGATCTTCTTGAAAACTGCTCCGAAGGCGAGCAAACTAAATTCGTAGGTATTGGCGCTACTGTTTTCTTTACCGCTGTTATGGCTTTTGTAGCTAGTGCTTATGCCTTATTTACCGTATTTGATAACGTCTATCCCGCAGTTGCTTTTGGATTAGTTTGGAGTTTATTAATCTTCAATCTCGATCGATTCATCGTTTCAACCATTCGCAAACGAGAGAAAAAATCGAGCGAGTTGCTACAAGCGTTGCCCCGAATTATATTAGCCGTCATTATTGCCATCGTAATATCCAAACCATTAGAAATTAAAATCTTCGAGAAAGAAATCAATACGGTCTTGCTTAAAGAAAAAAATGCCATGGCCCTTGCGAATAAAAAAGAAGTAGCTACGTACTTCAAATCTGATTTAGACAAGAACAAAACAGATATAGCTGCTTTAAAATCTGAAATTAGCACCAAAGAAAAAGAAGTCAATACGTTATACGAAACGTATATCACCGAAGCAGAAGGAACTGCTGGAACTAAAAAACTAGGCAAAGGTCCCGTATTTAAGGAGAAAATTGCCAAACATGACTTAGCAAAAAAAGAATTAGATAGTCTGCAAAAAAAGAACCTAGCTAAAATTGCCGAATTGGACAAAACAGCAGCAACTTTACAAACAGATCTTGATAAAAAAGTTAGTGAGACGCAGCCTATCATTGATGGATTTGACGGCTTAATGGCTCGCATCAACGCACTGAACAAATTGCCATGGGCACCGTCGTTTTTTATCATGCTTTTGTTTCTTGCTATAGAAACCTCCCCAATAATTGCAAAGTTGCTTTCGCCAAAGGGAGAGTATGATTTTAAACTAGAAGATTTGGAAACCGCTTTAAAAGCAACGATCGAGCAGGATAAATACCAACGCAACTTGTTAGTAAAAACAAGTGCGCAAATGCACGATAAAGTCTATCAAGATATTGCTCAGGATAAAAAACTATATGATTTACAACGCCAAAAAGCAACGGAACTTTTAGAACTACAGGCTGCTAATTTTGTAGAGAAACAGAAAAGGACGCTTTAGTGGGAAGTGGCAGAGTTACAGAGTGGCAAAGTTGCAAAGTCACTAAGTCTCTAAGTTTCTTAGTTTCTTAGTTTCTTAGTTCAGAGTAGCAAAGTTTTTACGTTTGTAGCTTTATAGGTCAGAGAGATTAAAGTCTTAAAGTCAAAAGTCTTAAAGTTAGAACTGCTGTTCCTTCTTTAAGACTTTTGACTATCGTTTTTAAGGCTATTTACATATGGCTTAAAATCTCTTTTTTATAAGCATCATATTCGCCTTGTAAGATCAAGCCATTGTCAAGTAGCTTTTTATAATTTTGTAGTTTTTCAAATAATTCATCTTGTGACATACTCGAAAACCCTTCTGCTTTGATTGCTTCTAGACTTGTGGTATCATCCTCCATTTGAGTATTGAAATCAGTTGTAGCAGGCATTATTTCGGCAAAATTAACTACTTCTTCAGTTTCAATTTCTTCAACATCATCTTCAACCGCCGCAATTGGCTTTGAAGCTGCAGCTTGATTAGCGCCATGTTTTAAAATATCTAACTGCTCTTTAGCATAAGTCGAAATTTTTCGGGCTTGCGTTTTTGGAATGTAATCAATCGATACGGTCATGTCTGTTTTAGTTGAAAACGAAAATTCAGACCCTAATATATTTTCCTTAACAAAGGTAGCTTCGATTTGATCCCAAGTATAATCTATAAAATCCATTGACAATCCTAGATTCCTAGGTTGGCAAATAATAATTCTTTTGTTGGTTAAAACAATGCTGTCCGGAAAAACAGTAATTGCGGGCTTTTTTTGAACCCCGATATACCCTATCTCCTCATTTTTCATCATCAAATCATTCAATTTTGAAGTGATTTTCTCGATTGCCTTAGGATCTTGCTCCTCGTTTAAAAACTTTTTAATTTGTTCTTTCATTTTTAATTTAATTTACAGCAATGCTTTCTAATTTAGTGAATTGACCTACACTGCAAAAGTACTACCAAATTTTATAACTTGCTCATCTCCTCTCGCATTTTCTTAGTCAAACTCTTAAATACAAGTTCATACGAATGATCGATAAGTTCCTTTACCATATTATCCGGCAGGTCATTATTAATCTTTACCGTGTTCCAGTGCACCTTACTCATATGCCAACCGGGTACTATATCATCATATTGTGCCCGCAACTCTTCTCCTCGGTCGGGATCACATTTTAAGTTAACGCTTGGCGTTCCTTCTTCCCATTTTTTCAAAGAGGACAAAGCAAACATTTTGCCGCCTACCTTAAAAACGATGGTGTCCTCATCAAAAGGAAAATGCTCAGTAACACCCTGTTTGGATAGGCAATATTCATAAAACAATTCTAAATTCATTGCACTAACATTTTATTTAATCACTTTTTCCATCATTCGTTCCGCTCGAGCAAAAAGTGCAAATCCAAATTTCTCATACAAAAAATGAGCATCTGCAGTGGCTAGTCTCCATATTTTAACCTGTTGCAATTGTGGCTCCTCTAACATCGCACGAATTAAATCTGACGAATATCCTTTTCCTCTGTGTTTTTCATCAATAAAAACATCCATAACGTAAGCAAAAACAATATAATCCGTAATTACTCTAGCAAAGCCAATTTGCTGCTCATCTAAGTAAATTCCAAAACAAAAAGAGTGATCGATAGTAGTTTGCACCTCGGCTATCGTTCTACCGGCCGACCAATAAACATCTTTGAGAAAATTTTGAATAAAAGGAACGTCTAACTTACTTTTATCAGTAGCAATCGTTATCATATTTTATACAAAACCGGTTTACTAGGAGAAGCATCATTTTCAAAAGAAGCGATTTGAAGGTTTAATAGGTAACTACCGTCGCTAATAGTTTCATCAACAAAAATCATCTCGGTAATCGTTGCCTTTTTCCTTGCCTCTTCATTCAAATGATTCACATCCGTGACATTCCAAAACGCTTTGTGTGCTAGCAACTTCCCCTCATCTTTTTCTTTATCCACACTAGGTAAATCAATTAGCAAATGCTGGATTCCGCTTTCGCAAATGAAACGTGCTGCCTCTTCCGCAAAATAAGGCGGATTGGTATGGGAATATTTTCTTGACTTTTTTGATTCTTCATTGGGAAGGGTGCGAATAACAATCGCCTCCGGAGATTGACCGTTCAGCGCTTTTTCAATTGCCTCTTTAGTAATAACTAGATCTTCTCCTCTTTTTTCTAAAGTTACCGAAACCAATTCAGCCTTGAAAAAAAACTGTTGTAAGGCTTGATTGATGCTGTAAAATTCGCGCGTAATATGCCCCAAACACTCGGTATGTGTGCCGTGACCATGCGGATTAAAGAAGATATTATTAAAATTAGTAGAAGACATGCCCGAAGACACTTTACCAATCCATTCCCCAAATTTCACGGGTTCGATTACGGGTTTTTCAATGTACCACGCAATGGGATTGGAGTCAGTATTAGAGATTGGAATCGAAATATCTAGTGGTTTCGATAGATCTACTTTAAAATTTTCTATAGTTGCAATCATAATTTTATACCCCAAAGGGCAGTAAGATTTACGCTAAGATTACAAAACTGGGTTTCCCTTGAAAACAGTTTGCGAACCTTGCAGTTAATTCGTTTACTCCAAATTTAAGTAAAACAAATCACTTGCTATCCCATCTGTCAAGAACTTTCCTTTTTTAGTAGGTTTTAAAATATCGTTTTCAATTGAAAGTAAACCATCCTTAAGGAATTTATCGGTTTGTTTCAACAAATAATCCAAATACGATTGACCAAATTCAGATTGAATTCTGTTTAAAGAAACACCCCAAATCGTACGTAATCCGGTCATAATATATTCATTATAGCGATCTGCTTCGGATAGGACTTCCTTTTCATTGGGCAAGGCATCTGCAGTAATTGCTTTTAAATACATTGCGTTATTTGCAATGTTCCAACTTCTAGAAACCCCGTCATAACTATGTGCCGAAGGTCCAATACCTATGTATTTTTTCCCCAACCAGTAAGCCGAATTGTTTTTAGAAAAATAGTTCTCTTTACCGAAATTGGACAATTCATAATGAATGAAACCATTTGCTTCGAGCGTTTCTACTAGAATCATAAAATGTTCCTGAGCCACCTCGTCATTTGGCTCGGCTACTTTTCCGGTTTGGATTAATTTTTTTAATGCTGTTTTAGGCTCTACCGTTAGGGCATAACTGGAAATATGCGGAATACCGAAAGACAAGGCCGTTTCAATATTATTTCGCCATTTTTCATTACTCATTCCGGGAACGCCATAGATCAAGTCAATCGAAATATTATCAAAGTATTTGGTGGCTTCTGTTAAGCATTTTTGGGCTTCCGCCGAATTGTGTGCGCGGTTCATCATTTGTAAATCGTCTTCAAAGAAAGACTGAATTCCGATACTTAATCGATTGACCTTGCTCTTTGAAAGTTCCAAAATTCGCTCTGTAGAAAGATCATCAGGATTGGCCTCTAGGGTGATTTCTGGATTTGCTATAACCGTATAATTTTCATACACTTCGGCAATTAAAAAATCAATTTCAGCTGAAGTCAATACGCTAGGCGTTCCTCCTCCAAAATAAATTGTTTCCACATTCTCATCAGCCGATTCACTTTTGCGTAAGCGAATTTCTTTGGCCAAAGCCAAAACCATGTCTTCTTTCTTATTCATCGAAGTCGAAAAATGAAAGTCACAGTAATGACAGGCTTGCTTGCAAAAAGGGATGTGTATGTAGATTCCGGACATTGCTTTTTAGTATTCAGTAATCAGTTTATTAGTATTCAGTCTTAGATAAGTTTTCAGTAAGCAGAATTTTAGCATTCCGCTATAGGTACTAACTACTCTTTTTTCACTCCAAACTTCTCGGGATTTAAAATCATATAATTAACTAGTTTTCCAACCTCAATACTTTCAGAAATAAGTTCCTCGTAAACAACCTCTGAAATATATTTACATGACAAAGCAAATTCTAACCAAACTTGTGTTTCTGAGTTTTCTCCGTCAGAATCAGTTAATTTACTATAAAAATGTTTTGGATAAATTCTTTTTCTATAGGCTTCAGCCATTGTAACTGGCACACTTCTAGATGATCGCCGAATTTGATCCGTTAACGAATAGGTTTCCTCTTTTGGAAAAGCTTTCGAAATTTCAAAAATCTTCATTGCTAATGCAAATGATTTTTTATAGGCTAATAAATCTTGAAATCTCATAATTACATTTTATAAACTGAATGTTATTTTTTAAATACTTAGACTGACCACTAAAGATTTGAACACTGATCACTTTTTTACACGTGATTCATTTTGTTTCACAAAAGCATCCCAACCGGTATAACTTTTAGTTCCAATTACCTTTCCTGAATTGAAAAAATGGCAAACAGCAGCTGCCAGTCCATCGGTTGAATCGAGGTTTTTTGGTAGTTCTTTCAATCCTAAAAGTTGTTGTAACATTTTAGCAACTTGCTCTTTGCTGGCATTTCCGTTACCGGTAATCGCCATTTTAATTTTCTTAGGCTCATATTCGGTTATGGGAATATCTCTTGATAGGCCAGCCGCCATAGCCACACCTTGCGCACGACCCAACTTTAGCATAGACTGTACATTTTTACCAAAGAAAGGCGCTTCGATGGCTATTTCATCAGGATGATGTGTATCGATCAACTCAATGGTGCGCTCAAAAATACGTTTCAGTTTCATGTAATGGTCGTCCATTTTATTCAACTGCAATTCGTTTAATTGAATGAATTCCATTTTTTTATTGATAACCCGTATCAACCCAAAACCCATAATTGTGGTTCCAGGGTCAATTCCTAATATGATGCGTTCGTTTGCCAAAAGATTTGTTTAAAGTTTAAAGTTCAAAGTTTAAAGTTTTGTTTCTTTGCACTCATGATCTCGATTCCTCACAAAACTAAGCATTTCCTTGTACTTCTACTCAAAGTTTTGATTGTAGGCGGCGCATTTTATTTTATATACAACCAGCTAGCTACTAATGACAAACTAGATTGGGGACAGTTTATAACTAAATTTAATAAAAACAAGTCGGTTTTAGGAATTGGATTCCTATTACTTTTAAGTGTATTGAATCGCTATTTTGAAATACTGAAATGGCAAAATTTAGCCTCGCATATCAAACCTATTTCTGTGGGAGAAGCCACAAAACAAGTATTAGCGGCATTAACCGCTGGTATTTTTACGCCGAATGGTGTAGGTGAATATGCTGGAAAAGCCTTGTATTATGACAAACAAGAAACAAAACAAGTGATTTTCCTGAACCTAATTTGCAACGGAATCCAAATGGTGCTTACGGTAATCATAGGTCTGTTTGGACTCGTTTACTTTAACGCTCAATTTCACGTCATCGCCACTCAAACAGTAGCTTTGCTGTTTGGAGCGCTTGTACTGTTATTTGTTTTGCTATTCTTAATCAAAAAAATAACCATTAAAGGCTATTCGATAGCTAAATTAATTGATAAGATTAACGAAATCCCTAAAAGAATCCATCAAAAAAATATCTTGTTAGGCATTTGCCGCTACCTTGTTTTCTCGCATCAGTACTATTTTTTATTCTTAGCATTTGATGTTGACATACCGTATTGGACTTTGATGGCCGCTGTAACTAGTGTTTATTTCTTAGCTTCCTCCTTGCCTACTTTTCAGTTTTTAGACTTTGCTGTAAAAGGTAGTGTCGCGCTATTTTTCTTTGGTATATTAGGCGTAAACGAATGGATTGTGATCTTTGTATCGACTTTAATGTGGTTTTTAAATGTGGTTTTGCCTGTATTAATAGGCAGTTACTATGTGCTGAATTTCAAAACTCAAAAAAGCTCATGATCGTTTTCCTACTCATCATATTTGCCCTTTATTTCGCTACCATAGCCCACTTAATTTATGGGTTTAGCAGCGTAAAAATATATGATGAGATAGGCTTAAAGCCAAAGACAAAATTTACGATTATCGTTCCGTTTCGAGATGAAGAAAAGCACTTACCGCTACTATTAGAGAGCTTCTCCACGTTAAACTACCAACCAGAATTATTTGAAGTACTTTTAGTTGATGATGACTCAAAACAAAAGTTTCAACTTCCGAGGTTTGAGTTTCGAGTTTCGATAATTGACAATAAACGTACATCCAATTCTCCTAAAAAAGATGCCATCTTAACCGCAATGCAGCAGGTTACAACCGATTGGGTCATTACAACCGATGCGGATTGTATGGTGAATAAAAATTGGCTACTGACTCTAGACAATTACATTCAGACACATAACACATCCATGATTGCAGGCGCGGTGACCTATGATTGTAACGACTCTTTTTTGCATCAATTCCAGCAACTGGACATGGCGAGCTTGCAAGGTGCTACCATAGGAAGTTTTGGAATCCATAAAGGTTTTATGTGCAATGGTGCTAATTTTACCTACACTAAATCATTGTTTCAAGAATTAAACGGATTTGAAGGCAACGACAAAATAGCTAGTGGCGATGATGTCTTTTTACTTCAAAAGGCAATTAATAAAGCACCCGAACAGGTCCATTATTTAAAATCCACGAACTCGATTGTTACTACCCAAGCCTTGAACAACTGGAAAACATTGTTTTATCAAAGACTGCGATGGGCATCCAAAACCAATTCCTATCAAAGTATTTATGGAAAAATGGTAGCCTTAAGCGTTTTTATGGGGAATTTGGGTTGGATTTTTGCTATGATTTGGAGTATAATCGATTTTAAAACGGCAGGATTGCTGTTGCCTACTATCATTTTAAAAATGGTGATTGATGGGGTACTGATTCGACAAGCTGATCGTTTTTTAAATTCAAAAAGAACCAAGTACCTTTTTTTAGGCAGCCTAATTTATCCTTTTTTTAGTAGTAGTGTCGCGCTCTATTCGATTGTTGGAAAATACGAATGGAAAGGTAGACGTTTTTAAGTAAGACGGTTTAGCTATAGGAATACTATTTTTTCTTAGCCCAGATAGGAGTGGAAATCCTTTTCATCAGGCCTTTTAGGCTGATGAAAAGATTGCAACGTATAGCTGGAAATAGCTCCAAAAAACTATTCGACTTTAAGAATCACCGGAAGGACAAACTGCGTTTTTACGGGAATTCCGCGTTTAATAGCAGGGTTTACCTTTGGGAAATTAACCAATCGAGCACGTAAGATGCTATCAATTTTAACGGTATTGTAAGCAACCGAATCCTTGGGGAATTGTGGCTCAAATTGCATTTTAGCATTAGGAAAAATAGTGACTTTGACCTCGATTGTATCCAGCTCAGGGTACAATAACTGAATGGTATCTACACTTAATTTCTCTTGAATTAGTTGGGTTAAAAACTCGAAAAAGCATTTTTGCCGCGCCGGTTTATCATCGAGTTTATCACAATCTACGAATGAGGGATATTCATCTACTTCTTTCCAATTGATCGCTTTTAATTCCTTTTCCAACAATTCTTTTTCCGAAGGCACCGGTTTTTCGAAATAGTGACACGAACTAAAAAAGAGGAGTACTATAAAAAAGTAAAAATGCTTCAAGAGATTATTTTTGAAATGAAATAATTAGGGTATAAAAATACAATTATTTTTTTGGAGAGGCTTTCGAAAGTAGATATTCTTCATAGCTTTCAGCAAACCACTTCTTTTTACTTTCTTCGGCTACTGCTTTCTCTTTGGGATAAAGCTTAGCCAATCGATCAGAGAATGCTGCAATTTTAATCGTGTAGTTGTAGAACTCCTCTTTCGTTAAGTGTATGCTGGGATCACCTTTAATATTCAAAAACTCCAAAAAAAGCATTTCAAAATCTTTCATGGAATAATTGACAACCACCTTTTTGTTAACGTTATAAATTTGTTCCTTTAAGGTGTCATCAGAAGTCTTTGATTCTTGCTGCTGCGCATAGGTAGAACCTGAAAGACATAGTATCGATAATAAGAGTAGTATTTTCTGCATCGGTATAACGGAAATAAAGGATTACTTTTATACATCAAATTTACTAAAAAATAACTTATGGACAGCTTGCTTTTACTTCTCGGGTTTATTTGTATGCTAATCGGAATATTAGGAAGCATTCTACCAGTTATGCCGGGACCAGTAATAAGTTGGGTAGGTATACTACTTTTATATTGCACTTCAATCCCTATAAATTATTGGATTTTAGGCATCACCTTACTAATTACAATTGTACTTTCTATTTTAGATTATGTCATCCCTGCGAAAGGCACGAAGCATTTTGGAGGTTCTAAATACGGAATTTGGGGTACTAATATAGGACTTGTTGTAGGATTAATTGCTCCTATCCCTTTTGGTTTTTTAATTGGTCCGTTTCTTGGTGCCTTAATTGGAGAATTAGTATTCGATCCCAAAAATCAGTCAAGAGCTTTTAAAGCTGCAACCGGCTCTTTAGTAGGGTTTCTAGCCTCCACATTCATCCAATTCTTGGTTTGCGTTACATTCTTGGGTTTGTTTATCACAGTTGTTTGGAGAAATAGCGCATTATTGTTCTAGACCAATTATAGAACGATGCAACTTCAAAACACAGTATTCCCAATAAATTTAAGACAAACAAAAGTATAACTAATCAAAAAAGCCATCCATTTCCTGAATAAATTCAGAACATATGGAAAGCTTTTCATTGGTC
>NZ_JAQWTM010000439.1 GCF_029242675.1 Flavobacterium sp. | reverse complement strand
TATTTTTAAAATTCATAACTAAAAAGTTATATGAGAAATTAAGATTTTTAATCGGACTTTCAGTCTCTTCAAATATTTCTGCTTTTTGAGCGTAAATATTTTCTTTAATAACTTAAATATTTACAACAATGTAGCTTAACTTTTAGTTTGTAAATACAAAGAGAAGATATGTATATTTGATAATAAACAATTACCTGTTTTATCATCAAAATAGAAATGGATAAGCCACTATACATAACAAAGCATAACAGAACACACATGGAAATTGTCAATACATGCCTGAATATAGGAATTGAAGTAAAACAAGAATACAAAGGTCAGGATTGGAGAGCAGATATCTTCTTACCCAATAATGGTAAACCAATTACATTTCAGATACAATTAAGTACTCAGTCGCTTCACAGAACTATCGAACGTCAGGCAAAATATATCCCTGATGGAATAATTGGTTGTTGATTGTTTGAAAATCCAATTGCAAAGTTAAATGAGGAAAGAACAGATCTTCCAGTATTTTATGTAGAAGCCAAAAAAGATTCTAATTTAGTAGTAAATCACGGTGACCGTAGAAAAGTTGACTTAAATATATTTCTTGAAAACTTCATTTCTGATAAAGAGACAATCTAATTGATATTGATGTCGTAACATATACAAATTATGCGTTGCAACTAAGTGCTAATTTAGAAAGTTTGGCCGATTTAATAAGTCGAAATTAATACTTACTTTAGCTACTAACCCTTATACCTTGAATTCAAATATGAAAAAAGTTATCATTCTTGGAGCTGGTGCTTCCAAAAGTTATGAAGGCTCAAAAACGGGCATTAAGATGCCAATTGCTAATGATTTTTTTAAAACCTTTAGGAAACTGGATATTGCTGAAAATCCTTGGGTTTTAATAGGTGAGTTGCTTCATTATATTTCAGAAATAAATAATGCAGATATATTAGATTTTCTAAACTACAATGGAGATATTGAAGCATTACATACAGAGATACAGGAAAAATTATATCAAGAATTACAGCGAAAAAATTTCAAGTTAGGTTCTAACAACATCACAGTAATAAAATCTTATAATCAACTTATTTTTTTATTTATAAGTGTAATTAATGAAATTCAAAATGGTTCAATTTCAGAATCCCATATTGCTTTAGCAAAACAACTTGATAATGAAGATTCAATTATAACATTTAACTGGGATACTTTAATGGATCGAGCGTTAAATGAAACTTCAGATTGGAATACCGATTTTGGCTACTTTGTAAGCCCAGTAGCAATATATAGAAATACATGGAAAAATGTAGAAGATGACAAAAAATCTTTAAGCTTTCCGGTTTTATTAAAATTGCATGGTTCAAGTAATTGGTTAACAAGCCATAATCTACCCGAAAACGGAAAAATGGAGTTAATGCAGGAAATTGATACGGATAAATTCTTTATATATGAAAGCACTCTAAATCCTTATGATTGTTTTGCTGGGCGATTTATGGATGGATATGAGAATTTCTCATATGGATATTATCCTCCAAATTTACCTATAAAAGGTAAACCTGCTCCTGATGGTATGATGATAATGTCGATGAGAATCAAAAATCCATTTGCTCCTGAAGGAACTTCCAGTAGTTCTGGTCTTACCTCTATGCCATTGATAATTCCACCTGTAAAACATAAAGAATATGATTCATTTGGAGATTTATTTCACAATTTGTGGACAGAAGCAAGGGATAGATTGGTTAGTGCAGATAAAATTTATATAATTGGTTATTCATTTCCTATTACCGATATTCGATCAGACAAATTATTTACCTCTGCTTTTAATAAGCGAAAAGATTACCCTGAGATAATTATTCTTAATCCAAATCCAGATGATATATTCGACAGGTTCCATAAACAATTTGGTGTTCCAAAAAATAAAATAAGAGTCATCAAAGATTATTTTAATAAAGATTTTATATTATAACATCATAAAATGGAAGCAATTGACAAAAAAATAACTGCGGTACATATTGAATTACAGGAGTATGCACAATCTTTGAGATTTGAGCAACTATGTGAATTCTCAATGAATAATCTTGAAACTATACCTTGGGAAAAATTAAATTTTCAGGGGCTGTATTTGATAGAGATTAAGAACGATTTAAAATATAATGTATTCAAAGAATGGTCCGAAGAATTTTGTTTTAGATGGCAAGATCCACTCTATTTGAGGCGATGGGTTTCAAACCCAAAGAAAATGAGACTCGCTAAACACATAGAATTAAATGAATGGATTCCCTTATATATTGGCAAATCAAAAAGAATCAAAGACAGGCTTTATGAGCATATTCACCTAAAATTAGAACAGCCTACTACAGGCTTAAAACTAAAGGTAAGAGAGAATATGCAAAACGAAGTTTTTAGGGTTAGTTTTATAAATATCCCAACACAAAATTATGATTGGGTAATGTCTAAATTCGAAAAAATTCTAAGAGATAGAATCAATCCAATAATTGGAAGGCAATAATTGATTATCCCTTGATTTTATGAAAAATAACTTGCCTAAAATATGCTATTGGTGTGGTATTGAGTTAACATCTGAAACTCAAAAAAAAGAACATGTTCCACCTTTTACATTCTTCCCAAAAGGGTTTAGGGAAAATCTTGTAACAGTTCCTTCCTGTGTTGAGCACAATAATAAATACTCTTCCTTGGACGAAAAATTTCAGATTTTTATCAAAATGTTTGGCACCAACGAAATTGCAGTTAATGATTTTAATGATAGAGTTATCCGTGGTTTAGATCGAAAAGAAAAAGAGTCTTTCGTTAAAGACTTAAACAATAAAAGTTCTGTAGTAAAGATAAACGGCAAAAGAAATCTTTTGATTGAACTGGATCATAACGAATCGCAGCTTTTCATTGAAAAAATTATTAGGGGAATATATTTTTACCATAAAGAAAAACCCGCAAAAGGAATTATCCAGAGCGTTACCAAATTTATTCACAGAGAAGTTTTAAATAATCCTGCAATAGTTGAGTACTTACTTGAAGATGTGCATCTGCAACTGTTTACACAAGGCTATTTTAGGAACCCGGAGGTGTTTAGTTATAAATTTTTAGAAGCACAGGACACATTTGCTGTCATAATGAACTTTTACAATGAAGTTGAATTTATAGGTTGGGTTTTCCCTGAAGGCTTTTCATTTGATTAACTTGCCATTGGCAAATTTTTATATGAAGCAACCTAAAATCCATACTATTAAGAGTTCCGACACTTCTGACATTTCAGAACAGATTTCAGAAGCATATTGGCAAAATGTCGAGGGACTATTTACCTATCGTGTTGATGAACTGGCTAAAAGATTTGAGTTATCCGTAAAGGAAATCTCAGCTATTGCAGCAAATAGTAAGTCATACATTGATTTTAACCAATGTAAAGCATGTGGTAATAAAAACATAACCATTATAGAAAACAGAACGAGAGCAAATCAAGTTTTAGAGAATCTATATTATTATTTCTTTTGTGGTACATGCAGGAAAAGCGCAAATGAATTTTGTAAAAAGCTTGATCATAAGCAAACTAAAATTGTTTGGATGAGACTATGTTTTAAGTATCAATTATGGGAGGAACTTAATAAAGATGAAATGAATTTTCTCAAAGCAATTTATTATTTAAAAACTTGGAATCGGATATACCATGAAATCATTAAATTAGATTTAGATTATAGCTTTAAGATTCTTTTCAAGCTTGATAAAATGCATCTGATTTACTACATCAAGGACGAATTAACCGGTCAGGTTGAAATAAAAATGCTTGAAGATTTGAAAAACCTAATTAAAAATAAATCGATTTGAAGTTATTATCAAATATTGAACATTTTATTTAATCGTTTTGTGCTGCCATCCAAAAGTAAATAACTTATGACAACAACCTGTCTTGTAACTCAAGTCCAATAGCATTCTGCCTTGCAACAAGGAACGTTACTATTTCTTTAAAATTTTTTAAAATAGTACCGTCACTATTTATCATTTCTTTGTGGTCTTCCCAAAGAAAACTTGCAGTTGTGGCTAATGAATCTTCATATTTAAAATCTACTCGTACGTAACCTTTAGGGGTTTCTAGTTTATCTGCGGCCTTTCTTAAATTCAGGTAGCTGTTTATTATTTCAAGTCCGTCTTTTATAACTGTAAGGCCTGGTTTTGTTTTTAGAATGTATATTATTTTATAAATAATATCTTGATTACCAACATGCTTTTGCGCCCATTTAATATTTTCCGGAACTATTCTCGCAAAGAAATCCAAATAATCTTCATTTTTCCAATAAGGGAGAATGGTATCGGTCAAACCTATTAAAGCTTCCCATATTTCCTTTCTGTCATATCTTCCTTTTAAAGTCCAGGTATCGCAGGAATGAGCGTGAGCAATCATCTTAAGCCATTCTTCAAAAAAAGCACCGTGTCTTTCCTTTTTTGCAATGTTAAAAGTGAAGAAACGCATGCAAAAATAATCTATCCACCTACCGGCCGAATAACCATAATCAAAAATGGGTTTCCAATAAGTTTCAGGTTGCAAACTGTCTTCCAGTTTAATTTCAGACAGCTCTTCAGCTATACAATCCATAGCCCAAAAATGAAATCCACTCGGTGAATCCCTTCTTTCCTGCAAATCAGTTATGACTTCTCCCAATTCGAAAATGATTTGACCGACAATCTGCTTCCAAAACAACAGCACGTATTCACGTTCTTCATTATCAACTGTGTTGAGTCTCGGAAGTGAGCCAAAAACATGCTTAATCATTTCCATATCAATGCCTGGTTCATTCCCGGTTCCGGGATCTGTGTCATATCCATAGTTCCTCCTTTTTCTTTTAGGTAACATAAGTCTTAGTTCTGACCAGTCCAGTAAAGCTCCCATTGTTTTGCCATTGATAAAATCATCTAAAATCGCCGCTGAATGTTTATTAAGATTAAAACCTTTAAATTCTTTTCCAATTTTGCCGGTAGTTGTCTTTGAATAATCTTTTCTATTGTCTTTATCCAAGGCCAGGCTCCATAGGATTGCGAGGTTTTGAACCTGTATAAAGTCTTCACTGCTCCATTTTAGGTGTTTCGATATTGATGCGAACAAAAGTTCTAAAGTAGCATACGATGATTTAAGGATTAAAATTCCAAGTAGCCTTCTAAAAACTTTGTTAGTCGAATCATTTACCCAAAGTAAGGCTAAAATCCTGGCGGTAAATGCCTGCCACGAGTGTCCTAAATCAGCCTGCATAATATCATGCCTGTTTACCGAAAATTTAGTCAAGACATCGTTCATGTAATCCACAATCCACTTTAAGGTTTCAGGGTGTGTATCGATCCATTCTTTATTCGAAACTAGAATAGCGCAACCTCCCAAAACTGATTGGTGCTTGCCATACATTTGTGAAAAAGGAT
>NZ_JAQWTM010000438.1 GCF_029242675.1 Flavobacterium sp. | reverse complement strand
GGATTATATATGAGAAGTGCAACTGGAACCGGAAAACCGTACGGACAAGCGGGTGGATCCGCTGGATCAGGTAGTAGAATGAACTTATCATTAAACGGACAAGATTCTCCATTACCATTGACAATGGCTTCTCACACCTTCTTGAACAGAGCAGAAGCCGCTCAAAGAGGATGGACATCAGAGAATCCATTAACCTTGCTTAGATCTGGGATCGTTATATCATTTGAAACGTTATACAAACATTACAGATTAAATAGCGCAGTACCAACAATGACACAAGCGCAATACGATGCTGCAATGATTGTTGCAGGTAACTATGCTGATGCTCGAATAATTGATGCAGGAACATTTGGAATTCTAAAAGTCATAGGTGAAGAAAAATGGGTTGCTTTATTTTTAAATCCATTTGATTCATTCAGCGAATGGAGACGTACAAAGACACCAACTTTGGTAGCGCCTTCAGGAACCTTTAATGGAGGAGTTATACCGGCACGCTACAAATATCCAGATGATGAAGTTAAATTTAACACTGCTAACTATAATGCAGGAGTTCAAGGATTAACACCACCTGAAGATAGTAATAAATCAAAAGTTTGGTGGGATTTGTAAAATTTCCCAATTTACTAATATTAAAACCATCCCTATAAACGGGATGGTTTTTTTCATATCTTTGCGCCATGGAAAAAGAACATCAGATATTTGGGATTAGAGCCATAATTGAGGCAATCCAAGCAGGAAACACAATAGATAAAGTATATATACAAAAAGAAGCTAGTGGCGAACTAATGAAGGACTTAATGAAAGTCATGAAAAGAGCGAACATTAACTTTTCCTATGTTCCTATTGAAAAATTAAATCGTCTTACTCCCAACAATCATCAAGGTGCCGTTGCAAGCATCTCTCCTATTTCTTTTTTCGATTTAGAAACATTAATTGATACGGTTGTTGAAAACGGAAAAAAACCTTTGTTTTTAATTTTAGATCAAATATCAGATGCTAGAAATTTTGGAGCTATCATCAGAACAGCAGAATGCACTGGAGTAAACGGAATTATTGTTCAAAAAGCAGGATCAGCTCCTGTGAATGGAGATACCGTTAAAACTTCGGCTGGTGCAGTATTTAATATCCCGATTTGTAAAGTAGAACACATCAAAGACGCTATTTTTCTTTTACAAGCAAGCGGCATAAAAACGGTAGCTGCTACTGAAAAAACAGATCAAAACATCTATGATATTTCACTTAACGAACCTGTTGCTATCATCATGGGATCAGAAGATAGAGGTGTAAATCCATCAGTACTTAAAATAGTTGACGAAAAAGCAAAACTACCTATGTTTGGAACCATTGGTTCCTTAAATGTATCAGTAGCATGTGGTGCTTTTTTATATGAAGCAGTTAGACAAAGAAGCTAAACTAAAATATCCCTATTACAAAAAAACGAATTACGACTTAGGTCCTAATTCGTTTTTTTTGTCTCTGTAATTTCATAATGCACATCCCAATCGCTAAAAAAATAGGGTTTCACCTCTTCCTCGATTGTTAAATTGAAAAAATTCCCGTTTTCGTCAAAACGCTGCATAAATTTATCAGCAGATGCATCATAATCAGCTTGTTCCCAATCATACTTAGGTTCCTTTTTATATTCTTTAGTCTTATAAACAAATGCTAAAAAGCAGCCAGCAATAAAGCCTCCCAAATGACCTTCCCAAGAAATAGCATCATCAACCTTTGGGAACACATACCACACCATACCACCGTAAATCATAATAACGGCTAATGATAATGCCATCAAACGGTAATATTGCGTTAGCAACCCTTTAAAAAAGATAAAGCTAAATAGTACGTAAATAAGTCCGCTTGCTCCAATATGATAGCTGTCACGACCTATCAACCAGGTAATCATTCCTGAAATTAATATTCCAAAAGTTATAACACCAAAACTTTGTTTAGGGTAAAAGAATTGCAAGGCAGCCAATAAAATCAATAAGGGAATTGAATTATTATAGAGATGATCTAAATCACTATGAATAAAGGGACTAAACAACACTCCTTGCAAACCTGAAATGCTTCTTGGATAAATACCGTTTTCTACAAAGTCATAATCAAATCTGATTTCTAACCAATATAGAAACCAAAGCAGTAGCACAAAAAAAAGCGGGAGTCCAATGACTGCGTTAGTAAATTTAAAATGTTTATCCATTATGCTACTTTCTATGATTGAATCAAATTTGTGACCAAAACTAAATTAGTGCTATTTTGTCAGACTGAAACAAGGAATTGTGTTTGATTTAAAACTAAATCGTTTTTAGCCCAGATCGAAACGGCATCCTTTAGGCTATTGTCTCGATTTTTAAAATCGAGACAATAGCCTAAAGATATAGTGGAGAGCTGGAATAGCTTCAAATAAAAAACAGTAATTTTGTAGTATGGAAGCACCATTAGCAGAACGCATACGACCACAAAAACTAGAAGATTATATTAGTCAGGCACATTTAATAGGGCCGGATGGTTCATTGACACAACAAATTTCGAAAGGAATTATTCCGTCCTTGATTTTTTGGGGACCGCCTGGTACTGGTAAAACAACCTTAGCACAAATTATTGCAAAGGAATCGCAACGACCTTTTTTTATCTTGAGCGCTATTAACTCTGGCGTTAAGGATATTCGGGAGGTTATTGACAAGGCAAAACAAAGTGGAGGCATGTTTACTGCCAAAAATCCTATTTTATTTATTGATGAGATTCACCGATTTAGCAAATCACAACAAGATTCGTTATTAGCGGCTGTCGAAAAAGGCTGGATTACATTAATAGGAGCCACTACTGAAAACCCGAGTTTTGAGGTGATTCCTGCACTTCTTTCGAGATGTCAGGTTTATGTATTAAATGCTTTTACAAAAGCAGATCTTGAAGCCCTATTACAAAGGGCAATGCATACAGATGCCTTATTGAAAACTAAAAATATAGAACTCAAAGAAACAGAGGCTTTATTGCGCCTATCAGGCGGCGATGGACGTAAATTGTTAAATATATTTGAGCTGGTTATTAATGCATCAGCAGACGAAAGCGTTACAATTACTAACGAACGTGTGTTTGCTTTAGTACAGCAAAATACTGTTTTATATGACAAAACAGGAGAACAGCACTACGACATCGTTTCGGCTTTTATAAAATCGATAAGAGGTAGCGATCCTAATGGTGCCGTTTACTGGCTGGCTCGCATGATTGATGGAGGTGAAGA
The DNA here is from genome assembly GCF_029242675.1 of Flavobacterium sp. Classification (GTDB taxonomy): domain Bacteria; phylum Bacteroidota; class Bacteroidia; order Flavobacteriales; family Flavobacteriaceae; genus Flavobacterium. Next base: position 28,728 of record NZ_JAQWTM010000438.1, on the reverse strand, counting down.
TGTGAAATTTATTGCTAGACGAATGCTTATCTTATCGAGTGAAGATATTGGAAACGCGAATCCTACTGCTTTTATAATGGCCAACAATACGTTTCAGGCGGTGGCTACAATTGGTTATCCTGAAAGCCGCATTATCCTTAGTCAATGCGCTATTTACCTAGCTACATCACCTAAAAGTAATGCTTCATACCTAGCGATAGGTACAGCACAACAATTGGTCAAACAAACCGGCGACTTATCAGTTCCGATACATTTGCGAAATGCACCAACGAAACTCATGAAGGAATTAGGCTATGGCGAAGAGTACAAATATTCGCATGATTACCAAAATAATTTTACTAATCAGGAATACCTGCCTGATGCTTTAAAAAATACTCCTATCTACATTCCGGGCGCAAACGCTAGAGAAAATACGACCAGAGATTTTTTAAAAAATAGATGGAAAGACAAATACGACTATTAATAAAAAAAGCAAGTACGACCGTACTTGCTTTTTTTTTATTGTAGCCTAATTTTTAAAACTTAACGGCAACGGTTTCTGACATTAAGGTTTCTCCCTGATAATATTCAAAAACCCACATACTGTCTTTTTTATACATTACCCCATTTGTGTTTCCTTTTTGAGCTAAAAAATAATCGGCTTTGGCTGTCTTTTGAATTTTAAAAACAACAGTTGGCGTACTGTCTATTAATTGAAAACCACTTGCCGTAGGCTGAGCATATAAAACGGCTGAATTAGGAACTGTAACGGCAACCGCAGCAGCTGAACTTACAGCTGTTTGAGACTCGCCACTAACACTTTCGGCCCTTACATCCGCTATTTTTACAACATCGGATTTAGGAGTATCGTTAGTAGCCACAACATTTCCATTATATTTATATTTTAAAGCTGCTATTGATTCGAATGCATTATTTAAAGCCTCCTTATAAGCGGTTTCATAATTTTTTTCTCTACTTTTTCCGATTTCAGATTCAAATATGACTTTTCCGTAACAGTCTTTAAGAACTACATAAAGTTTTGTAATTAAAAATGCTTTTTCATTTATAACATCTATACTTAATAAACTGCAACGATCTCCATATCCTAAAGGTTTATCCTCATTAGCATAATAAGCTTCAAAACCTGCGTTGTTTAAATTAACCTTAGTTAAAGTAGCTATACGGTATTGATTATCTGTCTTCATAAACTCATATTTTAATGGTATGATGACTGCTTTATAGTCGTTGATAGATTGGCCGATTGCAAAACCTGACAGTAATAGGGCGATAAAAACTAGTTTCTTTTTCATAATTATAAATATTTTTTTAATTCTAACAAATGACTCACCTGCTTAATGTGAGCCGCTGTTTGCAACTGATTCTCATTAAAGAAAATCGCTTCTAATCCAATTTCCAATGCACCTTCTACATCAGCATCGAGCGAATCGCCAATCATGATACTCTGTTCCTTCGTAGCATTAGCCACACGCAAAGCATGTTCAAAAATAATTGGATTTGGTTTTTTGACACCCGCAGTCTCAGAATTTGTCACCGAGACAAAGTAATGCTCTAAACGGGAATTTTTTATTTTTCGGTCCTGCACATCTGCAAAACCATTGGTTATAATGTGTAGTTGATATTTCTCCTTTAAGTAGTCTAAAATTTCGAAAGCGCCTTCAAAAAGATGATTGTTATCCGGTAACATATCAATGTAATCTTGCGCTATTACTGCGATAGCCTCATCTGATATTTCATATTCGATTGCATCAAAGGATTGCTTTAATCTATTGTACCGTAATTCTTCATGCGTTATTTTATCGTATTGGTACAACTGCCAACAGGCTTGATTGATTGGAACATATTTTTCGATAAAATCCCCAACGGCTATCTCGGGATGCTTTTCTGCAAATATTTTAGCAAAAGTTAATTCTGAATTTTTTTCGAAATCCCATAACGTGTGGTCTAAATCAAAGAATACATCTTTAATATTTTCAATTTTCATACATTTCTATTTTAAAAAATACCTTCATCTACAAAACTGAAATAGTTGGTTTCAGTAATAATAAGATGGTCGAGTACTTTTATTTCCAGGCTATCACCTGCTAGTTTTAATTTTTTAGTTATTTGTTTATCAGCATCACTAGGAACGAGCGTACCTGAAGGATGGTTGTGACACAAAATTAATCCCGTTGCTCCCATTTCTAGTGCTGATTTAAAAACAATTCTAACATCAACCAGTGTTCCTGTAATACCTCCTTTACTGAGTTGCGATTTAGATAAAATTTTATTTGAATTATTCAGATAAACGATCCAAAACTCCTCATGAGGCAACTCCCCTATTAAGGGTTGCATAATCTCAAAGACCACTTTACTAGAAGTCACCTTTGTCATCACAACGGCATCTTCTGTTCTTCGGCGACGCCCTAATTCCATTGCGGCAATTATCGAAATCGCTTTGGCTTCACCAATACCCTTAAACAGCATTAATTGCGCTATTGTTAATTTCCCTAAAGCATTTAAATTGTTGTCTACACTTTTTAAAATCCTTTTACTAAGATCTACCGCTGACTCATTCCTACTTCCCGAACCAATTAAAATAGCAATTAACTCGGCATCACTAAGCACAGCCTTGCCTTTAAGCATTAGCTTTTCTCTAGGCTTGTCGTCCTCGGACCAGTTTGTGATAGGGAAATTCGTGTGTTCCATCTAATAAAATAAATCAGGAGCATATATATTTGAGCTAAATTACGTAAAAAATTAGAATACGATACCGATAAAAAATGCAAACCACTCAAAAATTATTTATCTTAGATAAAAAAAACATGAAGCATATTCTACTAATAGTCATGGCAATAGTCGCTATTAACGGTATGAAAAAAGAGGGAATCCAATCCTCCTTGGCAGTTGAGCATATTACTCCTCCTCAAACCTTTGAAGAAAAACTTTCCTCAGCAGCGCTTTCCATAATTGACCCAATGGTTGTTTATGACCCTTCCTACATTAGCATTAAGTACCCTAATGGCGATGTCCCAGCCACTAAAGGTGTTTGCACTGATGTAATCATACGTACTTACCGCAAGCTAAATATCGATTTACAAAAAGAAGTTCATGAAGACATGAAAACTAATTTTGCCAAATATCCCAACTTAAAAAAATGGGGAATGAGCAAAACAGACACGAATATTGACCATAGACGGGTTCCAAACCTAGAGACATTTTTTGAACGTAAAGGACAAAAACTAGCTGTAACCACTAATCCCATAGACTACAAGACTGGTGAAATCGTAAGCTGGATGATTAATGGTAAACTACCACACATTGGTATAATTACCTCTAAAAAATCAGCTGACGGAAAAAGAAATTTGATTGTACATAACGTTGGCGGCGGCCAAGTCTTATCAGACTGCCTTTTCGATTACGAAATTGTTGGGCACTTTAAATACAAAAAGTAAAAAACAGCACTACTTATGGCAGTTCTATTTTAATCCTTCTAAATCCCTTTTCTCATGCAAATACTATCTGAATAACCAACATAAGGAGGATAATTATCCGTAATAACATAGCCTGCTTTTTTATATAAACTAATTGCCTCTTCTTGCTTATACAGTGTTTCTAAAACAATCACAGAATATTTCAATTCTTTCGCCCAACCTTCCAATTGGGTAATTAATAATTTTGCAAAACCTAATCCGCGAGCACTCTCTAGAACAAACATTCGTTTTAATTCGACTGTGCTTTCATCTTTTTCTTTAAAACAACCACAGCCTACCGATATTTCATCCTGATAGATTAAGACTACATGAGGATTGAATTCGATAATATTATTTCCCCAATAATCAGGACCTGCCTCCGTATATCGTTCCCACAATCCTTTATCAAGCTGAGCAATTAAACTTCTAAAATCAAGATTATCGCTGGTCGTTCTAACGACAGTTACATTATCTTCCATTCGTCCTATTTCAATAACTCCTTTACTTCGTCAAAATTCAAACCACCGTAATTTCCTGAGCTCATCAATAATAAAGCCGAATTATTTAAATCTTTACGGAACAGATAGTCTTTAAATTCAGCCGGATTGGTGTAGATAACCAAATCTTTTCTGTTAAAAGCAGTCGCTATTTGATCATAAGTAACCTCTTCAAGTTGTTTTATTTTAACTGCATCGGGTGAGTAAAAAACAACTGCTTCATCAGCATAGTCTAATGCTCCTTCGTACTCCTTCAAAAACTCCGCATTTAAACTACTATACGTATGCAATTCCAAACATGCCACAACGGTTCTGTCTGGATATTGCTCTTTTACTGCTTTTGTAGTAGCTGCCACTTTACTAGGCGAATGCGCAAAATCTTTGTATGCTACTGCGCTTTTCGATTCGGCAATTTTTTCTAGTCTTTTAGACGCGCCTTTAAAACTTGCAATTGCTTCGTAAAATTCGGCTTCGTCTACGCCCATATTTTGGCAAATCCATTTGGCTCCAGCCAAATTATTCAGGTTGTGAGCGCCAAAAACTTCAATTGGCATATCTCCTTCGGGAGTTTCTAACAAAGTAGTTCCGTTTTCAACCTTGTAATTAGGCGTGCTGTAGGGTAATTTCCGAATAGGATTAGTCGCAGCTTCGGCAACACGTTTTACTTCAGGATCGTTCTCGTTGTAAACTAAAATCCCTCCGTTAACTAACTTACCAATAAAAATCTCAAATTGTTCAACATAGTTTTCATAAGTTGGAAAAACATTGATATGATCCCATGCAATTCCGGAAATCAAGGCAATATTAGGCTGGTATAAATGAAATTTTGGTCGGCGATCAATTGGTGACGATAGGTACTCATCGCCTTCAAGCACGATAAAATCATTCTCTTCCGTTAAGTGAACCATAGTGTCGAATCCTTCCAACTGCGCTCCTACCATGTAATCAACAGCAATATCGTGATAATGCATCACGTGCAAAATCATCGAAGTGATGGTTGTTTTACCATGAGAACCACCTATGACAACTCTAGTTTTTGATTTAGACTGTTCGTATAAAAACTCTGGATAGGAATATATTTTCAATCCTAATTCCTGCGCCTTAAGTAGCTCCGGATTATCCGCCTTAGCGTGCATTCCTAGTATTACAGCTTCGATATCAGCAGTTATCTTTTCAGGAAACCACCCAAGAGTTGCCGGCAAAATTCCTTTTTTCTCTAATCTTGACTTCGAAGGCTCAAAAATAGCATCATCGCTGCCCGTAACTTGATATCCTTTGTTGTGTAACGCCAAGGCTAGATTGTGCATCGCACTACCACCAATGGCTATAAAATGAGTTTTCATATTCTATTTATCTGTTTAAAGCCTTTACTTTTCTATGTTATTCGTTTGGAATCCTTTTTCTATTCTATGTGATTCCTTACATGTTTTTCTTACCGCTAGCTACTGCATTTTTATATTGCAATAAAGTTTCGGATGCCTTTGCAGGATCGTTCATTTTATTCCGATACAAATCGGCTAATTTTTGATAACTAACCTTAGAATTTCCAATAGCAATTGCTTTTTTATAATACTGTTCGGCCTTGCCGTATCTTTTAAAATATTCCTCAATGTGACCTCTGGATAAATTTCCATCTACAGGAGACAATCGCATTAATTCCCCTGAATACCTAATTGCCTTTGACTCACTACCCCCTACTATACCGGGAAGTTTTAAATACAATTCTATCAATGCCCACCTTGCATCTATATGCCTAGGGTCTATTTTAATCGCTTTTTCGAACGAACCTTTAACCTCATCAATCATCCCTAAGGCTCTAAATTTATTAACCTCAAGTGCTTTCATTCCTAACGCACCACCATATTTATAAAAATAATCGGCTTCAGTAGGTTTCGCAATTTTCAATTTTCCATAGTAAACTACCGCATCATCCCAAGATTTGTTCTGACCTGCAATATCACCTAAGTACTCGATGGCTTTTAAATTGCTTGGTTCTGTTTTTAAAATAGATTTAAAAACAAATTCAGCTTGATCTGTTTTTCCTTCATCAAACAAACGCTGTCCTCTCTCTAAGTTAGTTTGCGACATAACAAGTATAGGTAGTACTAAAAAGATGATTAAAAAATATTTCATAGTTCAAAAATAAGTAAATTTTAAAGGATAAGGGAAATTTTGCCTCACATAAAAAAGCCAAAATTCCGAAAATCAGCTCGGAAAAAAAATTAAAACTCAAAGCCAAACGTTTCAAACCCACTTAAATTTAAGCCCTCAGAAACACCTTCAGAATACACAACTGTAACAAAGCCATACCCTAATGAGAGCAAACAATCCTTACTTTTCGGAATGTAGCAAGAACGAAGCCACTTTTTTTAATTGTTTGGGAATGTCCCGCAAAAAAGCGGGTCGGGCTATACACTTCAATCTTTTTTCGGTAAAAACCTCAAAAAGGATTTCCGCTACTATCCCTCATTCAAAAGTACATTTGCAACAAAACAAGCACCAATTACTCCCGAATTAACCTTCATAATTTGCATTTCAGTTTTTTTACTACATTAGTAAAAAATAAAAACATGAAAACATTAGCACAATGGTTTGAGGAATATGGCGTAAGTCATAAAAATCTAACAAACAAAAAAATTCATTACATCTGTGTTCCACTCATCTTTTTTTCAGTAGTGGGGCTTTTTATGAGTATTCCTAGTTCGGTCTTAGTTCCCTTATCGAGTCTACACCCTATTTTTGCTAATTGGGCTTTTATTGTGCTCGTTTTTGTACTTCTTTTTTATTTTAGATTATCCCTAAAAATGGGACTACAAATGTTAGTATTCACTAGTATTTGCCTAGTCGGAAATTATATCATTGCACAGTTCTTACCTTTATTATGGTTCTCTATTGGTCTTTTTACTGTAGGTTGGATTGGGCAGTTTTACGGTCATAAAATCGAAGGTGTAAAACCATCGTTTATTAAAGACTTACAATTTTTATTAATTGGACCGGCTTGGGTAATCCATTCGGTTTTCAAAATAAATTAAAATGTAATAGAACTTATATTTTTGCTTTAGTTTTATATAGCACAAATACATATTCAAGTCAAAACTCGTACTTAAAGTGGTTATCTCATGTCTGAAGTAACCACTTTTTTTAGTTAAACACAATTTTCAGAGCCACGAGCATCCCCACTACTGAAAAGTAAGAAAAAACAATGTTTTAATAATATCTATCAAAATAAAAAGTAGTAATTTGTCCTCTATTAAAAAAACACAATTCCTTCATCATATCTTTCATCTTATTCCTATGAAAAAAATACTCTTTTTTTTACTATTAATTTCAACAGCTGCTTTTTCACAACAATTTGATAAAAAATGGAGTGAGGTTGTGGCAAACGAAAAGCTAGGCAAAATAAAAACTGCCAATGCCATTGTTAGTAAAATTTACAGCAAAGCAGTAAAACAGCATGACGAAGTAGCAATCATCAAATGCTTTTTCTATCGTTCCAAATTTAGGCAAGTGCTCGAAGAAAATGCGCAAAATAAAATCCTTACTGATTTAAATCAACAAATAAACACAACATCAGGGCCTACAAAAGCACTGCTGAATTTAATTTACTACAGCAGTTTACGAGATTATTACAACGAAAACCGCTATCTAATCCAGCGACGAACCAATTTAATATCAGATAGCGAGGATTTTTTAACTTGGACTGTCGCTGACTTTGAAACTAAAACACAACTTGCTATTGAGGCCACACTAGACGATGAAGCTGTGCTCAAGAATACCCCTTTAACTGCGTATGAAGCAATTTTTGATTTTTTTACCATTGAAAAATTTAAAACTGAAAACCTATACCACTACCTTTTAAAGGAAAACATACAATACTATACCTCCAAACTCAGTACTTGGGAATTCCAAAAAGACACCTTTGAATCTAGTAAATACCAGCTACTAGGAAAAACAGCTGCTTTTACTACTCTAAAACTCGATTTTATTGAAAATGCTAAACTTAAAAAGGTGCTGTCTTACTATCAAAAATTAGAAAAAGAAGAACCAACCTTCAAAAACATTCTCGATAGGCTGCAATTCTGTAATGCGTACTTGATTAAGTCAGATGAGGATTTGCTTAGTAGCTTAGCACAATTTAAAAAACAACTACAACAGCCAGCCGATATTCAAAGACTGAATTTAGAAATGGCTATTTTATATGCTCAAACCGCTTCCAAAGAAAAGCATCCGGAATACAATACAAAAGCAATGACGTTATTGGATAGCATCATTACCGCAAAAGATCACTCCAATACCTACAAAAGAGCCATTCAAAAAAAGGAAGAAATAGAAACCAAATCGGTAACCATTCAACTACAAAAACAACTTTACAATAACGAAAACGCGAGAGCATTTATTCGTCATCAAAACACGGATAATATCATTATTTCCTATTACAAGATATCAAACGCTATCGCAACCGATTTAGGCATTTACAGGTCAAATAGAGATAGTATTGTAACATCTATCAGAAAAAGCAACAAACCAATTGTCTCTAAAAAATATGATCTTCGAGATAAAAAAGATTATTTTGAGTATACTACTGAAGTACTTTTGCCACAATTAGAAACCGGAAATTACCTTGTTTATTTTGAAAGTGCTCTTAATGCGAATGAAACAAAAGGATTTGGATATGATAACATAACCATATCAAATTTATCTTTGCTAGCCAACACAAAGGAAAACACAGAATACTACACAGTTCTCGATCGAAAAACGGGAAAGCCTCTTGAAAATGTGACCATCACATCAATGGAGTTCAAACTTAAAACCAATGCTAAAGGTGTAGCCATATTTGAGAAATCAATTGAAAAAAACAACAACTACGGCTATACCTCGTTACAACTTAGCACCGCCACAGATACGCTTACTATTAATAAAAACTATTTAAACTCTGAGCGAGATTACGAAATAAACAAGTCTATAAATTTTGACGGAAAAGTAGAATTCTTCCAAGATCGCGCTATCTACCGTCCCGGTCAAACCGTTTACTACAAGGGAATCGCTGTTCAAAAAAAGGACAATCAAACTACCATTGTTCCTAAAACTACTTTTACAATAATTGTTGAAGACCCTAATGGCACCGAACTGAAAGAATTTAATGTAGTTACCAACGATTTCGGTTCTTTCTTTGGTGAATTTGTACTACCAACAACTGGTTTGACTGGGAATTTTACGATTCGAGCTGAAGAGCCCGACGAATATGAAAAAGACGCTATTTATGATGTAGACAAGGACGAGCATCCGTTTTGGGATAGAGTAGATTTCAATAATTCTACACTAGCATTTAAAGTAGAAGAATACAAGCGATCAAAATTTGAAATTAGTATCGACCAAATAAAAGAAACGGTTTTAGTGAACCAAACGATAAAAGCAATTGGGAAAGCAAATGCTTTTTCAGGCAGTACCATATCTAACGCTAAAGTAATCTACACCATTGAGAGAATGGTTTTTAATCCAATCGCCTATAGATACGGCAACCATGAAAATCCAGAAATTATTGCCTCTACAACCACTGAAACCGATGCCAACGGGAAATTTGATATTGAATTCATAGCGGTACCTTCAACTCAATCTAAAAAAGCAGATCAACCTATCTTTAGCTATTTTATCAAAGCTGATATTACTGATAGCAATGGCGAAACGCTTTCGCTTCGTACATTAATTGCCAAGGCAGGTTATCATGCATTAGAGTTAAAAGCAACTGTAGCTGCAAAAATAGAAACCGCAGATGCAAACGAGATCAAACTATCAAGTCAAAATTTAAACGGTCAATTTGTCCCAACTAAAGGACAAGTTAAGTTGTACTTACTTAAACCTACCAGTCCTACTTTCAAATCCAGAGTTTGGTCTTATCCTGATTATTCTACTATTTCAAGTACCGAATTTGCACGGTTATTCCCTTATGAAATAAACAATGATCCACAATTGGAGAAAGAGTTAGTCCCAACCTTATTATTTACAAAAAACGTGGACACTAAAACAGACAAAGCTATTCCGTTGGATTTCATCAAAAACTATCAGTCAGGGTCGTATAAAATTGTCTTCACAGCTGTAGATGAATTTAAAAATGAAGTAGAAGGCGTAACCGAATTCCAAATTCACCAATCAAAAGAAAAGACAACAACTAATGAGCTATTTACGCTCAAACAAATCAACAAAAACCCTAAAAAAGACGGTTTTGTTACCATTGAAATTCGTTCGGTAATCGATACATTACATATAAAGGCGGTTGCAAACTATGCCAGCGGCACTTTTTATGAAAATACGGTAACGGTACAAAATCACATTGCCACGGTTACCATTCCGGTGCGAAAAGAATTTGAGAATGAATTCAAAATTGGCTTCGAAACTATTTTCGAAAATCAATTATTTACAAACCAAATTGCCATTGCATTGGAATCCATTGAAACCAAATTGGACTTTGAAGTGGAAAGCTTCAGAAACAAATTAGAACCCGGAAACCTAGAAAACTGGTCTTTTAAACTCAATGCAACCAATACCCCAAAAGAGGCCGAAATCCTAACCTCTATGTACGATAGTTCCTTAGATCAATTTACAAAAACAGATTGGCGCGGTACCGAATTCCCCACCTATAATTACAATTATATTGAAAACAGAACGGCTTTGGGATTTGACGAGACTTATACGGATCTAGAATTCAATGACAGTAACTACACAGTATTTGATATCAAGGATGAATTAACTACACTCAAGTGGTTTGGCTTTAATATAAATGAATCTAATTATGAAAAGTCTAATCCTAACCCTAATAACCTTGGTGTCGATGACAATGTAATTTTTTCTGAATCTTTAAAAGGAGATCCTGACGCTGTGCTTTCATTTGCACCAAGCGCAAAAGTTGATCAAGTGAAATTTGTCAAACCAGTTACTGCTAAAGCAGAACAACTTAATGAAATAGTAACAGTAGGCTACGGAACTAAAAGTAAAAAAGCGCTAGCAGGAAGTGTAGCAGGTCTTCGTATTCGCGGTGCTAGTTCTGGGAACGGCTCTGCATCTATTTTATATATTGTTGATGGAGTTGAAACTTCGGCTGATGATGCTGGCAGGATAAATCCAACTGACATTCTATCGGTCGAAGTCTTGAAAGATGCAAAAGCGACTGCTCTTTACGGAAGCAAAGGTAAAAACGGAGTCATCCTAGTGACCACTAAAAAAGCGCTCGAAGCACTAACGCAGGTAAAAGCCCGAACGAACCTTGCAGAAACTGCCTTTTTCTATCCTGATTTAAAAACGGATAAGAACGGAAAACTGAGCTTTAGCTTTACTTCACCTGAAGCATTAACGGCTTGGAAATTACGTTTGCTTGCACACAATAAAAATGCAGTGAGTGGCTACTTAGAAAAAACAGTTATCACACAAAAGGAACTGATGGTAACTCCTAATTTTCCTCGTTTTCTACGTGAGAAAGACACAATAACTATAATTACTAAAATAGCAAATGCAACAACTACTGCTAAAACAGGCATTGTCATTTTACAACTTTTTGATGCTTCAACGATGCAATCGATCGATGCAAAAATGTTAAATATTAAAACCACTAAAAATTTTGCTGTTGGCGCCTTTGGCAATACCACCGCTAGTTGGCAAATAGTAATCCCCGAAGGTTTACAAGGAGTACAATACCGCGTTTTGGCAAAAGCGGGAAATGTTTCTGATGGAGAAGAGAATATCCTGCCTGTGCTTACCAATGCGATGCTGGTAACAGAAAGTATTCCGGTTTGGGTACGTGAAAACACTAAAAAGGAATACACTTTTGAAAACTTAAAAAACAATACCTCAACAACCTTACGCAATCACCAGTTTACTTTGGAATACACTTCAAATCCTACTTGGTTGGCATTGCAATCTCTTCCGTATTTACTGGAATACGAACATGAATGTGCTGAACAAACATTTGCACGTTTCTACGCCAATGCTTTAGCGACTACCATCATTAACAGCAATCCTAAAATAGCAACTGTATTTGAGGACTGGAGAAAAAACGGAAAATTAAATTCTAAATTAGAAGCAAATGAGGAACTAAAGTCGATTATTATAGCAGAAACTCCTTGGATAAACGATGCAAAATCAGAAGAGGAAAAGAAGCAAAAATTAGCGACTCTATTCGATCTAGATAAGATGAAACAAAGCCAAGATGCTACTTTTACTAAATTAAAACAAAAGCAAAAACCATCCGGTGCATTTAGTTGGTTTGACGGCGGCGAAGATAACGAATACATTACCAGACATATTGTTGCAGGTTTAGGCCATCTCGAAAAATTACAATCCGATACTCTCGCAAGTGCTACAATTAAAGCAATTACAAAGACAGCTGTGCCTTATCTCGACGCAAAGTTTTTGGACTATTACAAACGATCCCTTTCTAACCAAAATAAAAATGAGAAATTAGTTTGGATGAATCCGAATTCAGGACTGCATTATCTATACGCCCGCTCTTTCCAACTAAAGGCATACCCGCTATCAGACAGTTTAAAGAAAGTCACAACGGTATTCCTTACTAATATTAAAGAAAATTGGTTAGACTATTCCTTGTACGAAAAAGGAATGGCAGCTTTGGCACTGAATCGCTACGGAGAAGCAACTGCTGCTAAAAAAATTATCGAGAATCTCAAAGAAACTGCTTCTAGTAATGAAGATTGGGGCATTTATTGGATTGCCAATAATGCGGGTTGGTATTGGTATCAAGCACCTATCGAAACGCAAGCTTTGCTGATAGAGGCTTTTGCTGAAGTTAGCGCTGATAACAAATCAGTTGATGCAATGAAGGTGTGGCTCTTAAAAAACAAACAGACGAAAAATTGGCCTACCACGAAAGCTACCACCGAAGCGGTCTATGCCTTATTGTTGCAAGGCAGGGATTGGCTGAGCGTAAAAGACAATACAGTTATAAAGATAGGTGATGAAAAAATCCTAATTAAAAAACTATCCGCTGCAGTAAAGGAAGCAGAAACGGGTTACATCAAAATCAATTGGAAAGGGGACGAAATCAAGAAAGAAATGGCTTCTATTACAATCGACAATAAAAGTAAGGTTCCGGGATTTGGTGGGATTTATTAGCAATATTTTGAGGACTTAGATAAAATAAAGAACAATTCGGCTACTGGTTTATCGGTTCAAAAAGAGCTCTATTTTAAAACCACCACAACTAAAGAAGCAGTTTTAGAAAAGATCAGTACAAAAAAGTCCTTAAAAATAGGCGATTTAGTAACTGTGCGCCTAATTATTAAAGCTACCGAAAACATGGAATTTGTGCATTTAAAAGACATGAGAGCCTCTTGTTTTGAACCTGTTGATGTTTTATCGGGTTACGAATACACATCTGATTTAGGATTTTACAAAAGCACTCGAGATGCGGCTACGCATTTCTTTTTTGACCAAATTAATAAAGGTACCTATGTTTTAGAATATGATATTCGAGTAAACAATTTAGGGGACTTCTCCAACGGAATCACGACCATACAAAGTATATATGCTCCTGAATTCTCTAGTCACACGCAAGGCATACGAGTACATGTAAAAGAATAAATACAACGAAGTAAACCATAAAAAAATCCGCTTCAAGAGAATTGAAGCGGATTTTATATTTATTGTGATTGACTAATTAGTCGTTCAGCATTTTCCAAAGTTTGTCTTTTAACTCCGTCAACCCAATTTGAGCTACTGAGGAAATAAACATATACGGAACCTCTTTGAATGACACATCCAACTCGGCTTTAAGTTCTGCTCTTAATTCATCATCAAGCATGTCAATTTTAGAAATCACTAGTAAACGTTCTTTATCCAACATTTCAGGATTGTACTTCGTTAGCTCGTTTACTAAAATATCATACTCACCTTTAATATCTGGTGTATCAACAGGAACTAGGAATAGTAAAGTCGAGTTTCTCTCGATATGTCTCAAGAAATAGTGTCCTAATCCTTTTCCTTCGGCAGCACCTTCGATAATTCCAGGAATATCCGCAATTACAAACGATTGATAATCTCTGTATGCTACAATTCCTAAGTTAGGTTTCAAAGTTGTAAACGGATAATCAGCAATTTTTGGCTTAGCCGAAGTCAATACAGATAGTAAAGTTGATTTCCCTGCATTAGGAAAACCTACTAAACCTACATCAGCCAAAACTTTAAGTTCTAGAATAACGTCCATCTCGACACCCGGTAATCCCGGTTGTGAGTAACGAGGCGTTTGGTTAGTCGAACTTCTAAAATGCCAGTTTCCTAAACCACCTTTACCTCCTCTTGAAAGTACTTGCTTCTCTCCATCCTCAGTAATTTCGAATAAGATCTCGCCTGTTTCTTTGTCTTTTACTACCGTTCCTAATGGTACTTCGATAAATTTATCATCACCATCGGCTCCTGTACTTCTATCACCACTACCATCACCACCATTTCCGGCTTTGATATGACGTGCAAATTTTAAGTGAAACAAAGTCCAAAGCCCTTTGTTACCTACAAGAAAAACGTGTCCTCCACGACCTCCATCTCCTCCATCAGGACCTCCTTTTTCAATAAATTTTTCTCTGTGTAAGTGCGTAGATCCTTTTCCTCCTTTACCGGATGAAACAAATATTTTTACATAATCTACGAAATTCCCTTCTGTCATAACTCTTTATTTAATTGTAATAATCCCTCGCTAATCGCCTACTACTTTTTGCAATTCGGCTGTAAACACTGATTATCATTTCTATCTTTGATTATAGCTTGGCAAATGCCTACTAGTAATCAAGTTGTATTCCTTATACTTTTAATTTCGTAGTGATTTCACAATCACTTTATCAATTTTGACACCATCCATATCGATAACTTCTAACTCAAAGTGATTCCAAACTAGTTTTTCACCTTGTTTTGGAATATGCGATAATTCAGTCATTATTAATCCACTAACTGTTGTAACATCGTAATCATTTATCAAATCATCTAACTCAAAATAGGTTAAAAAATCGTGTAATGAATAATGACCATCTACTAACCAGCTACCGTCTTCACGTTCCACTAACTGAAAATCATCTTTATAAAACTCAGCAGCATCACCCACTAAAGCTTCTAAAATATCATTAAGTGTAATAACTCCTTGAAAACTTCCGTACTCATCAGCGACAAATGCATAATGAATACCGGTTTTTTTAAATTGCTCTAAAGCCGTGTAAGCCGTAGTATGCTCCATTAAAAACGGCGCATCTGATGTGATATTTTTTAAACTAAAATCAGGGTTGTCGATCGTTGCAAAAATATTTTTTAGGTTCGCTACGCCAACAATATCATCATAATTTTTATTGTAAACGGGATAAATCGAATGCAGCTCTTCCAGCATCGATTCTTTTACCGCTTGCTTATTAGCGCCAACTTCTAAAAACACTACTGACTTACGATGTGTCATTAAGGAGTTTATTTTTCGATCGCCAATATGAAAAACACGTTCTACGATATCTTGTTCAATCTCTTGTACTTCACCGCCTTCAGTTCCTTCTTTGATAATGGCTTTAATTTCCTCTTCGGTTACTTTGCCGTCAGCCGAAGGGCGTATTTGTAATACCTTCAAAAGGAATTCCGTTGAGTGTGTCAATAACCAAATAAAAGGAGCTGTTACTATTGAAACAACCTTCATAGGCATCGCCACCGCTTTAGCAATAGCTTCTGGATGATTCAACCCAATACGTTTAGGCAATAGTTCCCCTAAAACCAAAGAGAAAAAAGTCAAAATCACAACTACTACACCTACAGCAATAGTGGGTGCATAGGGTTTTAAGATTTCAAACGAGCTAACAAACAATTGCACATCCGTCGTGATTTTATCACCACTATAAATACCGGTTAAAATACCAATTAGGGTAATCCCTATTTGCACTGCCGATAAAAACTTGTTTGGCGAATTAGCCAACTCTAAAGCAACTTGCGCACTTTTATTTCCTTTTTTTGCTGCGGATTCTAGTCTGGTTTTTCGGGCTGAGATCAACGCGATTTCAGACATCGAAAAGAGTCCGTTTAGTAAAATCAGAAAAAGTATGATTAGTATTTCCATATTTTTTTTAGCCCAGATGGAAGCAAAAAGTGCGAAACTTGTAAAACTTTATTTTTCTCGATAAAAAAGAGCGACCAACGGAAGCTCCTTTTTTATAATAGAAAAATAGTTTTACGAGCGAGAACTTGTCGCGTACAGCTGGAAATTGCTTCTTATAAATTATCAATAACTGCGCTCAAACGAAGGGTAATTTCGTCGATAGACCCAATGCCGTTTACCGCATGAAACTTTCCTTGCTCTTTGTAATACCCCATTAAAGGAGCTGTTTTTTCATTGTATTCTTGGTAACGATTTCTGATTTTCTCTTCGTCTTGATCGTCTGGTCTGCCCGATGTTTTTCCGCGATCTAGTAATCGTGCTACTAGGATCTCATCATCAGCTTCTAAGGCGATTGTTGCCGTAATACTTTGTTCTTTTGATTCTAAAAACACATCTAGCGCTTGGGCTTGAGAAAGCGTTCTTGGAAAACCGTCGAATAAAAAACCTGCTGAATCTGGATTATTATCAACCTCAGCTTGTAGCATTTTAATGGTTACATCATCCGGAACTAACTCCCCTTCATTCATGAATGTTTGCGCTAGTTTCCCTAAATCGGTTCCATTTTTAATGTTGTATCTAAAAATATCTCCAGTAGAAAGATGTGTTAGATTGTATTTTCCTTTTAAAAATTCGGCCTGAGTTCCTTTTCCTGCTCCTGGTTTCCCAAATAAAACAATGTTAATCATAATGTTGTTGCGTAGTTATAATTGTAGTTATTCTTTTAGTTTGTATACTTCGGGTAAGTTGCGTCCTAGACCATCGTAGTCTAGACCAAATCCTACGATAAATTTATTGGGAATACGGATCCCTACATAATCAATTGGAAAGTCTTTTTTGTACGCTTCAGGCTTAAAAAAAAGTGTAGCTACTTTTAATTGCTTCACGTTTTGCTTGCTAAATATATGGTGTAATTCTTCGATCGTATTTCCTGTGTCTACGATGTCCTCGATAATCACCACTGACCTACCTTCAAGATCTTGATTGATTCCAATAAGTTGCTTTACATCATTAGTGGAACTAGTACCTTCATACGAAGCCATTTTCACAAAGCTTAGTTCACAATTTCCTTTATAATTTTTCATAAAATCAGAAACAACCATAAAAGAACCGTTTAGTACACCAATAAAAACGGGTACTTCATCTTTAAAATCAGCCTCAACTTGTGCGGTCATTTTTGCTATTGCATGACCAATTTCCTCACTAGAAAGAAATGGAACAAATTGTTTATCGTGTAGTTGAATCATTATTTTTGTGTTTAAAATAATGCGCAAAGATAGGGATTTCAAAATTTAGAATTCAGAATAAAAATCATAAGAATAGACTTCCAATGAAAATAAAAGGTATTTTTACTTCAATATGAATGAGGAGCTTTATAAAAAGATAGCAAATAGCAGTGCGTATCGTGCAAGTCGAGATGAGAATGCAAATGAAATTTTAAGTAATCCTCATTTATTCTGTGATTTAGTAGCCATAGCTTTAAACACCTCTGATGCGCATCACTTTAAGGCTTGCTGGATTATGGAAATTGTTTTAGAACAACAATTGTTTTTACTAACTGGCTTTTTAAACACCTTTTGCGATCAACTGCCCCATTATAATAACGAAAGTGCGTTGCGCTCGATTTCTAAGATTTGTTTATTTATAAGTCAGCATCTTGCTCTAAGTCCTCAACAAGAGGAACAAATTACCGAATCTTCCCTGGACTGGCTCATTGACGAAAAAAGAAAAGTAGCCACTAAGGCCTACGCTATTCGAACCTTATTTGAATTAGGCAAAACAAGAAAATGGATTTATCCTGAATTAAAACGAATTTTAACTGACGATTATGGTAAATATTCTGCTGGGTACCAAGCAGTCGCAAAGGAAATCGTCAAGAAAATAAAATAGCGTTTTCGCATTTGATACAGAAAAAGTATCTTTACACGCAACAAACAACTACACAATGAATTATTTTTCTTCTGATTTCAAACTAGGAATTTTAGGAGGTGGACAATTAGGTAAAATGCTCCTATTTGAAACCCGAAAATTCGATATCCAAACCTACGTTTTAGACCCAAGCGACGAGGCTCCTTCAAGAATGGCTTGCAACCAATTTTACAAAGGCGACTTAATGGACTTTGAAACAGTTTACCAATTCGGAAAAATGGTTGATGTATTAACCATCGAAATTGAATTAGTTAATCTAGAGGCTCTGGAAAAATTAGAAAGTGAGGGTTTAAAAGTATATCCATCACCAAAAACCTTAAAAGCCATTCAGAACAAAGGGAAGCAAAAGGATTTTTATGTTGAAAATAACATCCCTACTTCAAAACACCTTCGTTTTGTAGATTTAGCCGACTTGAAAATGGCGTTAGAAAAAGAAGAGCTTGAAATGCCATTTGTATGGAAGTGTGCCGAATTTGGTTATGATGGAAACGGTGTGAAAATTGTACGATCGACGCTTGATCTAATTAACTTACCTGATGTAGAATGTATTGCCGAGGACATGGTTCCTTTTAAAAACGAGCTAGCGGTAATTGTTTGTCGCAATCCATCGGGCGAAATTAAAACCTATCCTGTGGTCGAAATGGAATTTCATCCTGAGGCCAATCAAGTAGAATATGTAATTTGTCCCGCTCGAATCGATACTCAAGTAGCCGAAAAAGCAAGAGCGATCGCCTTGACTGTTTCAGAGCAATTTAATCATGTTGGTCTCCTTGCCGTCGAAATGTTCCAAACGGAAGATAACGAGATATTAGTGAACGAAGTAGCTCCTCGCCCACACAACTCCGGTCATTACTCGATAGAAGCTAGTTATACCTCCCAATTTGAGAATCACATTCGCGCCGTTTTAAATCTCCCTCTTGGAAATACAGATAGTAAGGTGGCAGGAATCATGGTAAACCTAGTGGGTGAAGATGGGTTTACTGGAAATGTAATCTATAAAAATATTGAAACTATACTGGGATGGAATGGTGTAACACCCCATATTTATGGTAAAAAACAAACTCGCCCTTTTAGAAAAATGGGACATGTTACGATTGTAAATGAAGACATGGCTACAGCTCGAAAAATTGCTGAAAATGTTAAGAATACTATTCGAGTAATCGCTTAAATAAATTGAATAATTACAAGATTCAACCTTTAAATAATAAAAAATGAAAGTAGCCGTAATCATGGGAAGCATCTCTGATATGCCAGTCATGCAAGATGCCATCACTATATTAAAAGAATTCGGAATCGAAACAGAGGTTGACATTGTCTCTGCACATAGAACTCCTGAAAAACTATTTGATTTTAGTCAAAATGCACATACTCGCGGAATCGCAGTTGTGATTGCTGGTGCTGGTGGTGCTGCACATTTACCGGGAATGGTCGCTTCGATGTCACCGTTACCTGTAATAGGTGTGCCTGTGAAATCGAGCAATTCAATTGATGGATGGGATTCGGTTTTATCAATACTTCAAATGCCTGGTGGTGTTCCAGTTGCAACGGTGGCCTTAAATGGCGCCAAAAATGCAGGGATATTGGCTGCTCAGATTATAGGTTCGTCTGACAAAGTGGTTTTAGATAAAATTATAGCTTACAAACTAGGACTGAAAGAAACAGTGCTTTTGGCTTCGGAAAGTCTGCATAAAAAATAGTATTGCTTTAGCTGAGATTCACAGAGATTCACTAAAAATTCTCAACATAGATTACAAAACATATCGTAAAAAATTATTTCGCAGAGTTGCACAGAGACAGCACAGAGCTGCGCTAAAAAGCACTGTGAGCCTCTGCGATTGCTTTGAGTGTCTTTGCGTTATTTCTATTGGTATATTGTAAATAGCTCTGCGCAACAAAAACTAATCTTCTTCCTCGATTTCTTCCAATACCGCTTCATATTCAGATGCGATAATATCATCATTGTTGATCCAATTTTCAGAAGTAACTAAACTGTAGCTCACATTATCAGTCGTATTTAATTCCCAAATAATGGCTGCTGCATTGGGAAACGGAATATTCTGTGTCATTTGGTCGTCGAATAAGCGCTTGATCAAATTACGGTCAGATAAGCCGTTATTCAATAATTTCAAAACATTTTCGGCTGTTAATTCTTTTGGCTCACCATCTACTGGAGTCATTGCAAAATGAACAACCGAGGCTTTTGCATTGGGAAATTTACCATTGTACGCTTTAAAAAGTAATTGATTAATATGAAACAATCGGCCTTGCATGTGAATTTCAGGATACTCCTCACATACTTTATCAATTAGCATATTATGAGATATCTGCTCGATTTGTCCTTCATTCAACTCTTCTCCTAACTTATAATCCAATACTATTGCAGCTGCTTCGTGTGGTTCATAATCAGAGATTGCCATGCCTAATAATTCTGGTAAATTCTTCACCTCAGCAGTAGCCGCATCAGGAAAATTAAATCGTTCACATAACTGAATTAAGTCTTCGGTAGACCAATATCCTTCCACTTCATTTACGGTATCAATTCTTTTTATTGCTATTTTGTAATTCATTTTTATCTTTTGTGTTAGTAAATAAACGCTTCTTGTTCTATTTCGAAGCTTTGTTACAAGGTAGTTAATTCGACTGTCTATTTACTACGATTTTTGTTAAGTTTAACAGTAATGAGGTGGTAACTACCACTTGCTTTTTTAATTAATTCTTACCTTTGCAAGGATAACTATTTATTCTATTTAATGATTATTAAGAACAATATAATGACTGTACTTACTCAAAAATTTACCACAAAATACGATACTGCCCCTTTTTCACAAATAAAAAACGAAGACTACCTTCCTGCTCTAAAAGAAGGAATAGCTTTGGCAAAAGCTGAAATTGACGCTATTGCAAATAATCCCGAACAGCCGACCTTCGAAAACACCATCGTTGCAATGGATTTCGCTGGTGACATCTTAGATCGTGCTTCAAGTATTTTCTTTAATTTGAACTCGGCCGAGACCAATGACGAAATGCAGAAAATCGCTCAAGAGATTTCTCCGTTATTATCAGAATTCGGGAATGATATCACGCTAAACCCAACTTTGTTCGCACGTGTAAAAGCGGTTTATGATTCGAAAGATTCACTTGCACTTACTCCAGAGCAAGCCACTTTATTGGACAAAAAATACAAAGGTTTTTCTCGAAATGGAGCTAACTTACCAGAGGACAAAAAAGACCAATTACGTGCGATTGACAAAGAATTATCGAAATTAAGCTTGCAGTTTGGCGAAAATATTTTGGCTGAGACCAATGCTTTCGAAATGCATTTAACCGACGAAAAGGATTTGGCTGGACTACCTGAAGGAACTATCGAAGCCGCGCGCTCTTTGGCGAAGGCCCAAGAAAAAGAGGGTTGGATTTTCACCTTAGATCATCCAAGCTACGTTCCGTTTATGACGTATGCAGACAATCGTGAATTGCGTAAAAAATTGGCCATTGCGTTTGGCGCAAGAGGTTTTCAAAATAACGAATTTGATAATCAAGAAATTGTTTTGAAGATTGCTAAACTTCGTTTTGATAGAGCGCAATTATTAGGTTATGCGACCCATGCTCATTTTGTATTGGAAGAACGTATGGCGCAAACTCCAGAAAAAGTACTTGCTTTTTCCAATGACATGCTAGCCAAAGCCAAACCGGCGGCCTTGAAAGAATTTGAAGAGTTGACGGCTTTCGCCAAAAAACAAGACGGAATCGAACAACTAGAAAAATGGGACGGTGGTTATTATGCCGAGAAATTAAAACAACAACTTTTTAATTTGGATGACGAAAAATTGAAGCCTTATTTCCAGTTGGAAAAAGTATTGAATGGTGCTTTTACAATCGCTGATAAATTATACGGTTTGACTTTTACCGAAGTATTTGACATTGACAAATACCATCCTGAGGTAATGACCTACGAAGTTACCGATGAGAAAAAAGATTTAGTTGCCATTTTCTACGCTGATTTTTTCCCACGAAAAGGAAAACGTAACGGTGCTTGGATGACTTCGTTTAAATCGCAATATGTAAAAAACGGAATCAACGAAAGACCACATGTATCTAACGTTTGTAATTTCACTAAACCAACCGAAACCAAACCATCGTTATTGACATTTAATGAAGTGACGACATTGTTTCATGAATTTGGACATGGTTTACACGGAATGTTAGCCAACACCATTTACCCAAGTTTATCAGGAACATCCGTTTTCTGGGACTTTGTAGAGTTGCCTAGTCAGGTGATGGAAAACTGGTGTTACGAGCCAGAAGCTTTGGCTTTGTTCGCAACGCACTACCAAACTGGCGAAGTGATCCCGCAAGAATATGTGGATAAAATCAAAGAAAGTGCTAGTTTCCACGAAGGATTAGCAACGATGCGACAATTAAGTTTTGGCTTTTTAGATATGGGATGGCACGGACAAGACCCTACGGGAATCACGTCTGTGAAAGCATTCGAAAAAGAGCAATTTGAATCTACTAGATTATACCCAGAGGTTGCCGAAAACGCTATGAGCACTGCTTTCTCACATATTTTTCAAGGTGGTTATTCATCAGGATATTATAGCTATAAATGGGCAGAAGTATTAGATGCTGACGCTTTTGAATTGTTCCAAGAAAAAAGTATTTTCAATAGAGAAGTAGCTACCAAATTCAAAGATAATGTACTTTCAAAAGGAGGAACAGAACCACCAATGGAATTGTACAAACGCTTTAGAGGACAAGAACCGAAACCTGATGCTTTACTGAATAGAGCGGGACTATTGTAAACTTTAAAAGCATTTTTTTTACCATTAAGAGATTATGATAATTAAGCAACAACTGCTTAACTAAACTTAATTTCTTAATGGTTTTTTATTTTCTGTAGGTTTACGTAAAGTACTTCAAGCTATTTTTTCATCAGGATATTACAGCTATAAATAGGCAGAAGTATTAGATGCTGATGCATTTTAATTTTTCCAAGAAAAAGGAATTTTCAACAGAGAAGTCGCTACTAAATTCAAAGATAACGTACTTTCACAAGGAGGAACAGAACCCACCAATAGAATTGCACAAACGCTTTAGAGGAAAAATACCGAAGCCTGATGATTCATTTAAAAGAGCTGGACTGTTTTAAACTTTAAAAGCTTTTTTTTACCATTAAGAGATTATGATAATTAAGCAACAACTGCTTAACTAAACTTAATTTCTTAATGGTTTTTTTAGACACCAAAAGTTTATTAATTAACTTTCATTTATTTTTGAAAGTTTAAAAACTTTAGCTTACATTTGTACTATGGAATTCAAAGAAGCAAAAAATAAGTTCGTTCAAACTTGGGGGGCACTAGGATCGCAATGGGGAATTAATAAAACCATGGCTCAGATTCACGCTCTTTTAATGGTTTCAGCAGAACCGGTTTCGATGGAAGACGTGATGGAAGAATTGCAAATTTCCCGCGGGAATGCCAGCATGAACTTACGCGCTTTGATGGATTGGGGAATTGTTTACAAAGAATACAAAGCAGGAGAACGTAGAGAGTTTTTTACCGCTGAAAAAGACTTAGACGAATTAGCCGTAAAAATTGCAAGAGAACGCAGCAAGAGAGAAATCAAACCTGCCTTGAAAGTTTTAAAAGAAGTCTCGTCTATAAGTGCGAATCAAACAGCAGAAGAAAAGCACTTTGTAGATCAAACTACTAAGTTGTATGATTTCGTTTTAAAAGCCGATAATGTTTTAGACAAAATCACTGAATACAAAGACAATTGGCTGACTAAACTAGTTGTGAAATTCATGAAGTAATAATAAAAAAATTTAACCTAAACTTTCATTTTTTTATGAAAGTTTAAAAATATCTAACATTATGAACTATAGCTTTTTATTTAAACATTGGGGGACAACTTTACTATTGGGACCTCTCGCTTCTCAAATAATTAATCGTCTATTCATCTTAAATCCTCATCAACTTGTTAGTTTATTTGAATTTTATCCAATATCACTACTATTCAGTCTCATACTCTCAACACCCACGTATATCATTTACGGATTAGTTTACTACCAATTAGGAATACATCAGGTAAAAACAAGAGATTCAAAAGTAATTTTAATAATGGCATCAACTTTAGGCGTTATTTTAACAACTGTAATTCTAAACGGAAGCATGAGCGAGGACATTGCACTATCTTATTCGGTATCTACAATAATAGCTGGCCTATCTTTTAAACTAAAATTAACTTAAAATGAAAACTCTACCCAACCACACCCTACTTTACGATGAAGATTGCCCAATGTGCAACATGTACACTACAGGTTTTATCAAAACAAACATGTTAGATAATCAAGGTAGAAAGCCATTTGTAAATATTACAACCGAAGAAGAAAACTATATTGATATACATAGAGCCAAAAATGAAATAGCCTTAGTTGACACACAAAACAAAAGAGTTTACTACGGTATTGAAAGTCTCTTAAAAGTAATCGGGAATTCTTTTCCTTGGATGGAGAAAATAGGCAACTGGAAACCCATAAATTACTTTTTAAAAAAGTTGTACAAATTCATCTCTTACAACCGAAAAGTAATAGTGCCTAGCAAACCGAAAGTCGGTGACCAAATCAATTGCATTCCAGATTTTAATACAAAGTACCGTTTGTTTTATATTGCATTTGCTACCTTTTTTACGGCTTTAGTTTTATTTCAATACGCAGAATTGATTGTGTTTTTACCAAAAGCTACTTTCGTTAGAGAAATCCTTTTTGCAATAGGTCAAATAGGTTTTCAAGCGCATTTTATTCGAAAAATAGACAAACAAAAACAATGGAATTACATTGGGAATTTTGTCACCGTTTCCATAATAGGAAGTTTACTTTTGCTACCGATACTATTCTTAAACAGCTATTATAATTTAAATGAATATTTTATTTTAGCTTGGTTTGGATTGACCGTAAACTTTATGATCTATGAACATTATAGAAGAATCAACTTACTCGAATTACCTAAATATTTAACCCTAACATGGATTTTGTATCGAATACTGGCTTTGGTAATCATATTAAACTTTTAATTTTAACATCATGAAAAAAATAATCATAGCAGCAGGAACAGGATTTTTAGGTCAAGTTCTGGTAAATCATTTCGAAAATAAATTCGACGAAATTATCATTCTAACACGCGAACAAAACAGCGTAAGCGGTAAAGTTAAATTTGTCAATTGGGATGCCAAAACTTTGGCAGGATGGGGAACAATATTAGAAAATGCCGATGTACTAATCAACCTTGCAGGAAAATCGGTGGATTGCCGCTATACCGAAAAGAACAAAAAGGAAATATTACTTTCACGTATACAAAGCACCAAAGTCCTCAATAAAGCCGTACTTGCTTGTAGAAATCCGCCAAAACACTGGTTGAACTCATCAACCTCAACTATTTATCGGTTTTCATTAGACAAACAAATGAGTGAGGAAAATGGAGAAATCGGCAATGACTTTTCAATGAATGTTGCACAATCTTGGGAAAAATCATTTTTTAAAACTGAAACGCCAAACACATTAAAAACTGCTTTGCGCACCTCAATCGTTTTGGGTAGAAATGGCGGTGCTTTTATTCCATTAAAACGATTGACACAATTAGGACTGGGAGGAAAACAGGGAAAAGAAAATCAATTCATTAGTTGGATTCATGCCGAAGATTTTGCCAGAGCCATTGATTTCATTATCGAAAAACAAATGACAGGCGTAATCAACATCGTTTCACCTCAACCGATTTCAAATCAAGATTTCATGGCAACTTTAAGAAAACAATTGAACGTTTTCATTGGTCTCCCAACACCTGAATTTCTTTTAACAATTGGAGCTAAACTCATTGGAACCGAACCTGAATTGGTTTTAAAAAGCAGAAATGTGATTCCGACTCGACTTTTAGAAAACGGATTTGTTTTTGAACATAAAACATTAGATACGGCTTTAAAAAACCTTACAAAATGACAACGAATACAACTAACAACATATATTAATGCGCCGATTCAAATCGTATTTAATCATGCTCGCAATATTGACACGCACCAACAATCAGCAAGCAAAACTAATGAGGTTGCCATAGCAGGGACAACACATGGCTTAATCAATAAAGGAGAAACCGTTACCTGGCGAGGGAAGCATTTTGGCTTCTTTCTAAAACATCAAAGCATCATATCCCAAATGGAGCTGTACTCCTATTTTGTAGACGAAAAATTAAAAGGTCATTTTAAAACCTTCAAGCACCAGCATTTCTTCGAAGAAATTAATGGACAAACTATAATGAAAGATGTAATGGAATATGAAACGCCGTATGGGATCTTCGGGCAAATATTTGATAGTATAGCTTTAAAAAAACATTTGACTAATTTCCTTTTGCAGAGAAATTCATATCTGAAGGTAGTTTCTGAAAACCAATAGAATTATGAATCAAAAAAACACTAACAGCAACCACCAAAAAATCGGAATACTTTCGACCCAAAAAGAAGTGTAATATTTTGACCGTTTCTCATTGGCAAAAACCAAAAACAAAGCAAGTACCAGCACCAACACAGCATTGACAATTAACTGCTCTTGTATAAAATGATGCTTTAAAAATTCTAAAAGATAAAACGGAATTAAAAGTAGTAGACCAACCATTTTAGTGTTCTTCACCCCTATTTGCTGTGGTACAGTCTGCAAATGCGGATCATCATTGGACAAATCAATGATCTCAAAAACAAGGATAAGATTAAAAACTAAGATAAATCTTTGGATACATTTTAAGTAATAATCGGCTTCAAGTGGAACCCCTGCATTTATCAGCGGCAGCACGAGCGTTACTCCCACCCAGCACAAAGCCACTATGTAAATTTTCACTCCGGCCCAATTCCGGGCGTTTTTCCTATTTGGGAAAGCGGGTAATGTATACAAAAGCGTCAAAGTCAAAAAAACAAGAGACACAATTTGCGTATGAAGCTGCAATTGAAAAAAATAATAACCTACGCCAAATAACGAAAACAAACTAAGAATCGCAATTAACTTTAACTCCGTTCGCATCTGGTTTTTTTTGGCTCTAGCCAAAGCATCATATTTTACAAAATTATATCCTACAATAGTACCCAAAAAAGCAAAATTAGCCATAGGTGCATCTTCAGAAATGTTGAACATAAAATGCGTCATTCGTACCAGTGCATAGACCGATAAAGCCACGTGAATACTACTTCTGAGATAAAAATCAACTATTTTTTTAAAACTAACCATTAAACAAATTTAGTCAATTGTGAATAAACATACTTATTAGTTGATAAATTGATAAAAAATCACAACTAAAACGGGAATTAAATTATTATTAATACTTATTTTTGTGCCACTTAAAAAACACAACTTTAGTATACTTACATGAAAACAGACTCATTTGCTTTAAGACACTTAGGACCAAGGGAAAACGATTTGCCAAAAATGTTGGAAACCATAGGTGTTGAAACTTTAGATCAGTTAATATACGAAACTATTCCTACTGATATCCGTTTAAAAGATCTTTTGGAATTGGAGCACATTATGACCGAGTACGAATATGCGAACCACATTAGGTTGTTAGGTCGTACTAATAAAGTGTACAAATCATATATTGGTTTAGGGTATCACCCAACAATAGTTCCTCCTGCGATTCAAAGAAATATTTTTGAAAACCCAGGTTGGTACACTGCTTACACGCCTTACCAAGCTGAAATTGCTCAAGGTCGTCTTGAAGCGATTTTAAATTTCCAAACGATGGTTATCGAATTAACCGGAATGGAAATCGCTAATGCTTCGTTACTTGACGAAAGTACAGCTGCTGCTGAAGCTATGGCCTTGTTATTTGATGTTCGTTCAAGAGATCAGAAAAAAAATAATGTATGTAAGTTTTTCGTTTCCGAAGAAATTTTACCACAAACATTATCTGTTTTACAAACGCGTTCTACTCCAATTGGTGTGGAATTAGTTTTTGGAAATCACCAAGAATTTGATTTTTAAACCGATTTTTTTGGAGCAATACTGCAATATCCAGGAAAGTACGGTCAAGTATACGATTACGCTGATTTCATTAAAAAAGCAGCAGATAGCGAGATAAAAGTAGCTGTTGCGGCTGATATTTTATCATTAGTTAAACTAACGCCTCCAGGAGAAATGGGCGCTGCAGTAGTAGTGGGGACAACACAACGTTTTGGTATTCCAATGGGTTACGGTGGACCACACGCGGCCTACTTTGCTACTAAAGAGGAATATAAGCGTTCTATGCCAGGACGAATCATTGGTGTATCGCAAGATGCTGATGGAAATCGCGCCTTACGTATGGCATTGCAAACACGTGAGCAACACATTAAACGTGAAAAAGCAACATCTAATATCTGCACTGCTCAAGTATTATTGTCAGTAATGGCAGGAATGTTTGCTGTTTATCATGGACCAAAAGGGTTGCAATATATCGCTGACAAAGTGCACGGAATGGCATCTACTTTAGCAAATGCCTTAAATAAATTAGGAGTATACCAAACCAATACCGCTTTCTTTGACACGATTGTTGTTAAGGCCGATGCGCAGAAAGTAAAAGCAATTGCAGAAGGTAAAGAAGTAAATTTCTTTTACATTGATAACGATACCATCTCGATTTCATTGAATGAAACGATTTTGTTTAGCGATGTCAATGAAGTGATTGCCATTTTTGCAGAAGCAGTAGGAAAAGAAGCATTTGAAGTT
>NZ_JAQWTM010000433.1 GCF_029242675.1 Flavobacterium sp. | reverse complement strand
CATCCCAATAATCCCCAGTATGAAATAATAAAAAAGATACATATTACGAATGACAAGAATAAAATTATTTTTTTATTTCTCTTATTTATGTTTTCTTTTTGAATTCTAACTATATTTTGAAACGCTTCATTGTCATTAATTGTTAAATATGCAACACTTGATTTATCCATTTTTTTTGTCTGACTTATAAACTCTTTTGATTTTAAAGGGATAATAGACAAAAAAAAATTGTTTTCTAAAAGCAGCAAATATTTAGCACTAATAGGTTGCTTATTTATTTCATAAATAAATTTTTCTTTAGATATTTTATGTTCAAATAAACCATTTTGACCAAATAATAAATTTTGAATAATTTCTATTTCACTTATGCTATTAACAGATTTAAAGTATTTTTTTGCGATCCAGCTATTATAAGTTTCAATTAAATTTTGTGATAGTTTTATTATAAAAATGCATTTAAAGCATATTTCAAATGACAATTGTCTGCCACGATAATATAGGGCCTCATTATCCTCGCAGTTCTTAATATTAACTGACAAATCATTTTTTAAAATCGTTATATATTTATCAATATTTGCTTCACCCCATTTTAATGCTGCTTCTGCATATTGAATCTTTGCTACTGCAACTTCTTCCTTTTTAGAATTTAGTTTTTTTATCAAAAGTTTACCTTTTGCGTCTGCATAGAAGTTACCTACCGTACCAAATGTTGCGCCTATAAAGGAGGTCATTCCCCCTGTGGCTGCAATTATTGCAGATCCAGCAATGTCATATTCGTTTTCAGCCTTATCTAAGAGTTTGCCTGATGAAGTATATAGTGTTTTTGAAAAATCATAAAAATTTTCTTGCACATCATCTACTCTTCCCTTTATTTTATTTAACTGTCTTTCAATTGACCTAACGTCATTGTCGAAGGATGAAAGTGTATTATAATGTTTGTTAAGTTCGTCTAAATTCATGTTTTAATGAGATTAGCAATTTGATACATTTATACTTATCCTAATAAAACCATCAATTAGCGTATTTAATGTAGAGAGTATTTCTGAACGGAATTTTATTTGTTCGGGTTCCATCATATTGATATCATAAGACAAAATTCTATCTGTAAATTTATCAATTCCTGTCTGCAGACCTTCTACCTGCTTTTGAGCATTATTAATTTTGATTAAATTTTTTTCCGCATCTTTCATATATATATTGAAAGAGTATTCCATTTGCTTTAAATCTCTATATATACCCGCTAAACTTGTAACTGTACTAGCAATTGTTTCAAGACCCTTTTGAGAATTCGCTAGTAGCATTTCCGCATTATTTTCTACAAACTTGATACCTCTTTCATATCTTTCTATTGTTACTGATAAATCTTCAGATTTGGTAAATTCAATATTTTCGTTTTTCATTTTTTCAAATAATTTAGGATTATATTCATTATTTTTTAATTAAATTTTCGTGTCTAAATTTAATATCGCTTCATTTTTTATTTCCTTAAACTCTCAACCATCCTCAAAATTCCATTATCAGCCCTTTTCAAATTGGTCAAAGTCAATTTCAAATCAATCCCATAGTTAGCTATGTTAGCAGGATTTGACAGCCAATCTTCCATACGTTTTTTCCCTTTTGATTGATTAATGGCTCGAAGTGTTACTGCAACGTTTTCGGGACAATTAACTACAAAGGCAATTTGCTCATCGCTTAAAATGGCTTTATATTTAGAAAAAAGCTCTTCTGAGGAACGAATGTGTTCGTAGTCATACGGATGGCCTCCTCGAAGAGTCATTCCGGTATAAACATCAGTGTATTGTGCTAGTCCATCTCCACCTCGTATCAAAGCAGCCTTTTGCATAGTTGCTTTGGTATTTGTGAAAATGATGTTTATTGCTAAACGGCTATAAGGACGGTTTGGGTCAATCATTTTTTTAAAATAAAATCAAGTGTTTTTTGTACTAGGAGAGATAAAGTGCACATAATGAATAAGTAAACTATACAGAAGTTGTAGTAGTTAGTATTTTGCAATTATTCATCAGGAACTTGTGGACAACTTATATTTATAGTAGAATGAAGTCATAATTGATTTATTTGGGGGATTTTCAACCGAAATTAAAAATTTATAAAACAATAAAAAACCCCGAATTGTAATTCAGGGTTTCTATTCTATATTAGTAGTATTCTAGACTATAATTTAATTTTCTTTGTCAAGGAACAACGTTATCACTACAGTGGTTCCGGTTTCTGAGAATTTTAGCTCAATTGGATTTAGATTATTCGGCTGCATGATTTGCAAACGTTCTGTAGCAATAGATAATCCTTTTGAGATGTGATTACTCGTCATCTCTTTTTTTCCATATCCATTATCTGTAATCGAAATTTGTAAGTATTCCTGATTTAACTTCTTAAAGGAAATTGCAAATTCTGGATTTATGTGTTTGTCGTCAAATGCATGTTTAAAAATGTTTTCTATGAATGGTTGCAATAACATTGTAGGGATAGATACCTGTTCTTGATTAAGGTCTGCGTCTATGGTGATTTTGTGTACAATTCGATTATTAAATCTTTTATTTTCTATTAAAATATAGGTTTGTAAATAGTGGATTTCATTCTCAATACTTATGGTTTGTTTAGAGGAATTATCTAATGTTTGTCTCATTAAGTTAGCAACTTCACTGATGTAAATACTAGAGTTAATAACATCTTTATTAAATACAAAGCTTTGAATACTTGTTAACGCATTAAACGTAAAATGCGGATTCATCTGACTTAATAAAGCTTCTAATTTGGCTTTAGAAATTTCTCTTTCATTTGCTGCTTTTTGTTTGGCTTGCTTTTTAATATTGGCAGTAATTAATACAATTATTATGATTGTTATGAAGGCAATTAAAGCCATAAACCAAGTTGTCTCCCAAAAAGGATGTTTAATATTTATATCTAGAATACTAAAGGTTTTGACCTTTCCAGAATGCATATCTGTTACTTCAATTTCCAATTTATAAGCATCAGCAGGCAAATACGACAAATAAACAAATGGCTTGTCAGAATACGGACTCCATTGATTACCATCCTTCAATCGGTATCTAAACTTCAATTTATTCGAGTAGGAGTGCCCTTTTGGCACAAAGTCAATAGCAATAGTATTCTGGCTGTAGTCACATAGTAGCGCCGTTTCAGTATAGCTCATCCATTTAAAGTGTTTTCGAGAAATGGGTACTGAATTGATTTTTATGTCTTTTATTCCGATACTAGAAACTGTATTTTTTTCTGCTATAAGTTTGTCTAAATTTACCGTGTAAAAACCTTTTTTAGTTCCTAACCATAAAGTGTTTCCAGATAATTTTGCACTGTTTATTTCTGCATCCTTCAGCCCTTGATCTTTGTCAAACAATTGTAAATTGCCATCATGATAAATATTAATCCCCAAATCAGTACCTATTAAAATATAGTTTTTGTATGATTCAAGAAAGTTTATGGTGTTTCCTAGTAGCTTGC
>NZ_JAQWTM010000171.1 GCF_029242675.1 Flavobacterium sp. | reverse complement strand
TTCGCAGCAATACCACGTAACATTGGACCCGTAGCCTTAGCATCAAGCTTATGACACGCAGCACAATTCGCATTGAAAAGTTCTTTACCTTTTACAGGATCCCCACCTTGAGCAACAGCTGGAGCAGCAGCAACAGCAGCTGCATCTGGAGCAGCTTCTTGTGCAGATGAAGTTAAGGAAAAAGTTAGCATTAATGCTAAGCTTAAGAATAAATTCCTTGAAGTCGATTTATGGTTACCCACCTTTTTCATAATAGTATAATGATTATCTAATAAATATTGGCACAGTGTTTTCTATACTTACGTAAAAAAGAGCAGGCCTTTATTTTAAACTCGTACAAAAATACGACTTAAGAACTATTCTGAAAAACCTAAAATAGTCTAATTTCCAATTTATATTAATTCTAAATAATAATTCTATTTCACTTTATTTAATTAAACAGTACTTTTGCTTAAAAACCATTACGTTATGAGAATTTTAACATTTAAACCAAACTCCTTTTTACCGTTTTTTCTTTTTGTATTAACCTTTAATTTACAGGCGCAAGAGGCAAAAAACACCCTAAAACAAAGCCCAAACTTTGAACAATTGCTTAATGAAAAGAGAAAAATTAACACGCTATTAACTGTAAATGAACGGTATAAAATTCAAATATTTAGCGGCGATAGTGAAACAGCAAAAAAAGCACTTTACGAGTGCAAACAGGAGTTTAATTTACTTGACGGAACCATTGTTTTTAACACACCCAATTACAAAGTTTGGATAGGAAATTTTAGAACAAGAATTGAAGCAGAGAGAAACCTAGTTGAAATTAAAAAACGATACAACACCGCTTTTTTAATTAAACCAAAAAAATAAGAATTCATTCATTAAATCAAAACAGTTCACTTCTTACTTTAGTTAGCATCACGTAAAAGCAGTCCTATTTGTACTCTCACAAAAGCGCTTTTCAACGCTCTTTAAGAGTTCAAAATCAAGTACAGTGTTTATATAGAAACAAAAAATCCCGATAAATCGGGATTTTTTAGTTTTACAACTCTATATACTATTTCAGTTTCTTTTTGATAGCAACTTCGTGGTACGATTCAATAACATCTCTTTCTTCGATCTCATTAAATCCTTTTATTTGAATACCACAATCGTATCCTTTAGCTACTTCTTTCACATCATCTTTGAAACGTTTCAGAGCGATTAATTCACCTTCGTGAACTACAACACCATCTCTAATAACTCTCATTTTAGCATTTCTGATAATTTTACCATCCATAACCATACAACCTGCAATTGAACCTACTTTAGAGATTTTGAATATCTCTCTAATCTCAGCAGTACCTAATACTTCCTCTTTCATCTCTGGAGCAAGCATTCCTTCCATTGCATCTTTTAAGTCATCGATAGCAGCATAAATAATACTGTAGTAACGGATATCAATTTCTTCCTTATCAGCTAATTGTCTTGCATTTCCAGCAGGACGAACATTAAATCCAATGATAATCGCATCTGAAGCAGAAGCCAACATAACGTCAGTTTCAGTAATCGCTCCAACCCCTTTATGAATAATATTAATTTGAATTTCCTCAGTAGATAATTTAGAGAACGAATCAGATAATGCTTCCACGGAACCATCAACATCTCCTTTAAGGATTACGTTCAATTCTTTAAATTGACCTAAAGCGATACGACGACCAATTTCATCAAGTGTAATGTGACGTTGTGTACGAACAGATTGCTCACGCATCAATTGAGAACGTTTAGAAGCAATTTGTTTCGCCTCTTTTTCTTCTTCAAATACATTAAACTTATCACCAGCAGTTGCTGCTCCATCCAATCCTAAAACAGAAACCGGAGTTGAAGGCCCAGCAGCTAACACAATGTTACCTCTTTCGTCATGCATGGCTTTAATTTTACCATGATGCTTACCTGCCAACATATAATCTCCAATTCTTAAAGTACCATGTTGTACTAAAATAGTAGATACATATCCTTTACCTTTATCTAAGAATGCCTCAACAACAGTTCCCTGAGCTGCTTTATTTGGATTTGATTTCAAATCTAATAATTCTGCCTCTAGCAATACTTTCTCTAATAATTCTTTAACACCAGTACCTTGCTTTGCAGAAATATCATGTGATTGTATTTTACCACCCCAATCTTCTACTAATAAGTTCATTCCCGCTAATCTTTCTTTAATCTTTTCAGGATTAGCATTTGGCTTATCAACCTTATTGATTGCGAAAATAATTGGCACACCTGCTGCTTGAGCATGTGAAATTGCCTCTTTCGTTTGCGGCATGATGTCATCATCTGCAGCGATTACAATAATAGCGATATCAGTAACTTGCGCTCCACGTGCACGCATTGCGGTAAACGCTTCGTGACCTGGAGTATCTAAAAATGCAATTTTTTGACCGTTATCCAAAGTTACTCCATAAGCACCAATGTGCTGTGTAATACCTCCAGATTCACCAGCGATCACATTTTCTTTACGGATATAATCCAGTAACGATGTTTTACCGTGATCCACGTGACCCATTACAGTTACGATCGGTGCTCTAAATACTAAATCTTCTTCTTTATCTTCAACAACCTCAATCGCTTCTTCAATATCTACAGTTATGAATTCAACTTCATAACCAAACTCATCAGCAACGATTGTTAATGTTTCAGCATCTAAACGCTGATTCATCGTAACCATAATACCAAGTGACATACAAGTTCCAATTACTTTTGTAATCGGCACATCCATCATGATCGCAATTTCACCAACGGTAACAAATTCAGTAACTTTTATAGTTTTACTTCCTTCATCAATCGCTCTTTGTTCTTCGTCTGATTTTTGACGGTGCGTATCTCTTTTATCTCTTCTGTATTTTGCCGCTTTAGATTTACCACCTTTTTTACCTTGTAATTTTTCTAAAGTTTCACGGATTTTGTTTTTAACTTCCTCTTCTGTAGGCTCAACCTTAGCCACAATCGCAGGTCGGTTACCTTTTACAAATCCAGGTCTCGCGCTTCTATTTGCATTAAAACCACCACCAGTATTAGGCGTAATCTTATTAGGATTTGGAACCCCTGGAGGTCTAGGAGTACCTGGTTTAGGCGCAATCCTTTTTCTTTTATTTTTGTTTGCCGCACCTGCCGCACCAGGAGCACCCGGTTTGTTAGGCGTAATTTTCGGCTCTTCTTTCTTCTTTTTCGGTTTGTTAAACTGAGACAAGTCGATAGTTTGACCTGTAAGCTTAGTTCCTGAAAGCTTTTGATATTGAGTCGCAATAGCTTCTTCTGCTGGCGCCTCATCCACTTTTGGAGCAGCTTCCTCTTTAAAAGCTACTTTACTCACTGTCTCTTTTACAACTTCCTTTTTGTCTTCTTTAGCATCAACGATAGGTTTCGCAGTTTTATTTACTGAAGCCGATTTGTCTTGTGCAGGATTTTTAGCTACCACCTTAACTTCTGGAACAGCAGCAGGTTTCACTTCTTCCTTTTTCTCTTCAACAACTGGAGCAGAAGCAACAGTTTTCTTTGGATTAAGATCAATTTTACCCACTTGAACAGGACCTGTAACAACGGCTCTGGCTTTGATCACCTCTTGCTGTTGTTTTTGAACCTCCTCATCATGCTTA
>NZ_JAQWTM010000421.1 GCF_029242675.1 Flavobacterium sp. | reverse complement strand
GTTTGTGCCCAATACCATTTTTTACTTGATCCTCCTGTTAAAAATTGAACAGCTTGTTCGTCTTTGAAATCGCTAAAAACAGTAACCTCAATTGTTGTATTAGTGGATACACCACCAGCTCCTGACGCTATTACAGTAACGGTATACGTATTAACACCAGGTGTTAAAAAAGTGTTTTCAAATATTCCGCTTGGAGAATTTTGAGAAGTACCATCGTTAAAAATATACTTGTAAGATATCGCGTTAGTTGCCTTACTGGTAAACTTTACCTTTCCAGAACCGTCTCCATTAGGCTTTGCTACCGTTTTTCCAATAATTTCGGCCGTAACCTGTAGACTGGAGGGAGCTGCTAATGATCCAAAACTTAGATTGTCCTCTTGACAATTAATCATAAGTAGAAGGCTAAAAACCGCTACTATTTTTATTAGTATTCTTTTCATCTTTATCTTTTTTTAAAAAAAATTAATTCTAATTAATTAATTTGTAGTCCAATTGTTTATGTAATTTTAAATACTATGCTTAATTATGAAAGTATACATTATCGACATAGACTGTATTGCTACCTGCTGGTGCTCCTACATAGATCAACTGACCAATGTGAGATTTTGTAGTTAATCCAGTAAAAGAACTTAAAGGAATATCTAGTGAAACCCAAACTCCTTTAGCTGGTGAAGGAATTACTACTTCATGTTCTACATCGTCTCCACCACCAAATACTCCATTAGCACCTAAGTCAACTAATTTAACTCTAAATTCAGTAAAATCTGAAGACCAAACATCCGTATGAAAATGCGTCATAGCCGAAGCATTAATAGGATTAGCTATAGTTTCAATTCCAACAAAATTAAGTGCAGTGTATTTTTTAGTATTGTTTCCACTAATTACAACATCTTCTAAATTAGCTTGAGACCACGATGTTCTCCAAGTATCAACAGTAACATTAGTATAGCTATCACTAAACATAGAAATCACTTTTGACGCAGCCACTGTTGGTGCAGGAGCAGCAGTTATTGAACCTGCAAGGTTATAAAAGAACACATTATCTACATATACTGTAGCAGCACCTGATGGCGCTCCAACAAAAATTATTTGAGCAATGTGAGAACGAGTTGTTAAGCCAGTAAAACTGCTTAAAGGAAGGTCTAAACTCACCCATTTTTCTTTATCAGGATTAGAAATAGTGATTTCATGTTCTTTATCGTCTCCACCACCAAATACACCATTAGCACCAAAATCAACTAGTTTAACTTTGAACTCTGTACAATCCGATGACCAAATATCGGTATGAAAAAAGGTCATTGCAGAGGCATTTATTGGATTTGTCGTTGCTTCGACACCAACAAAATTTAGACTACTATATTTTTTCGCTTTATTTCCGCTTATGTCGATTTCCTCTAGGTTAGCTTGCGACCATGAAGTTCTCCAGGTATCTACATTTACATTGGTATAACTATCACTAAACATTGAAATTACATTTGCTGCTGGAATAGTTGGAACTGGTGCTTCAACTAAATTGGTAACTGTTACACTTTCTGTCTTTTCCGTCTTGGCTGCTCCACCGCTTAAAGCTACGACACGAACTTGATAGGTTCCTGCTGCTTTGTAAGTATGCGTTTTAACCTCTCCTTCCATAAAATCTACAGGCACTTCATTAACAACATCACCATAATAAACTTGGAAAAAAGTTTCTAATTCTGCTTTGGCAGACACATTGATCGAGAGATTACTTCCGATCGTAATTGTTGGCTCAAAATTTCTAGGCGCTAAAAATGAAACAGTAACTTCTTGAACAACCTCAGTTTTTTTCCCGTTTACAGTAATACCAACAATCTTGGATTGAAATTTACCCTCTTTGTATTTATGCGTCACGGTTTCCCCTGGTCGTACATAA
Organism: Flavobacterium sp.; assembly: GCF_029242675.1. Classification (GTDB taxonomy): domain Bacteria; phylum Bacteroidota; class Bacteroidia; order Flavobacteriales; family Flavobacteriaceae; genus Flavobacterium. The sequence goes on along the minus strand of NZ_JAQWTM010000421.1, from coordinate 5,221 downwards.
GCTGGTGTAGCTGTGCCATCACCAAAGTATATCTCGTACTGCGTTACTCCCTCACCTCTTGGAATAAAAGTAACATTACCAGTATTATCTTGCGTTATAGTTGTTAGAGCAGAAATATTTGCGGGCGCACCTACCGCTCCTAGGTCCATTAAATCGCTCTCTGATGAGCAACTTACAACTAGAACTGCTGCGATAAGACTTGCTATATATTTTATATTTTTCATAATGTATTTATTAAATTAATATCCAGGATTTTGCGCCCAATTACCGTTTGCAAATTGAATTTCTTCAATCGGTAGTGGAAATAACTCATTTTTATTAGCCTTAAAATTTGGTATTTCTTGAACCGCCTTTCCTGTTCTCACAAGGTCAAAGAAACGGAATCCTTCACCGGCTAATTCTACTCTTCTTTCTGCTTGAATAAAATCAGCTAGGGCTGCTCCTGATGCAGTAATATTGTGATTATTATCTCCAAAAGCTCTCGCTCTAACCTCATTCAAGTACGTTCTTGCTCTTCCATCATTTGAAGTCGTACTTTTATTGTGTGCCTCAGCTGCCATTAATAAAACATCAGCATAACGGATGGCTCTGTAGTTATTAGGACTCGTAAGTTTAACATCTCCAGCTGCCTCTGGCCTTCTTGTTCTAGGAATGTATTTTCTGTTGAAATATCCTGTATCTTGATTTTGTTTCGTGTAGCTTGTTCCTGGGTTTTGAGCAATCCAAGCCACCATATCTAAAATTGTCACTGCTTTTCTAGAGTCACCAGCTTCAAAAGCACTTACTATCTTTGGAGTAGGTAAATTAAAATTATTCCCATCTGCAAACGTTGGACCAACGTACCCAAAAGGTCCTGCAAAACCAACTGCCACATTTCCCTCACTTGCTTGCAAAGCACCATAACTTGCTCCTTCTACATCTGTGTATTGCACCTCAAAAACAGACTCTGGTCCGTTCTCTCCAGCATCTTCAAAAATACTCCCAAAGGCCGACAAACCACTACTAATTTGTTGTGGCGTTAAATCAGTGGTTTTAACTAATCTATAGTTTCCTGTAGTAATTAATTTATCAAATGTTTCAGCTGCTTTATCGTATTTTTTGTCATACAAATAGGCTTTACCCAACAATGCAAGAGCTGCACCACTAGTAGCTCTACCTTTTTGAGCTGGGATAGCTGACAAATTAGCGGCAGCAAAAATAAGGTCATTTTGTATTGAAGCATATACCTCCGAAACTGATGAACGTGGAATAGACTTTTCATCTCCTGGTGCAAAGCGTGCATCCCCTTTCATTGGTATACCACCAAACCACTTAACCAATTCAAACTGATAATACGCTCTCAAAAATCGAGCCTCTGCTATAACTTGATTCTTTCCTTGAAAATCGGTTTTATCCTTGAATTCAAGAATATAATTCGCTCTTTGTACACCCGCGAACATCCAATCCCACAATTGCTTCAAATTTTCATTTACTGGACCATGGGTCATTTGATCTATTTGTTGGTAACCAATTACATCTGTAGGACTATTTCCTCCTGCAAATGTGTTGTCTGACGCAATCTCTCCCATTAAAACATTAATAAAACTAGACTGCAACATATCATAGGCTGCAATTAAAGCATTATCATAATCTGACTTTGAATTGAAATAATTTTCAGAATCTATAGAATATTGCACAGGACGACTTACGAAATCATCACTGCAAGAAATGGTAACTGTAGCAAAAACGGCTAGCGTAATTATGCTTATATATAAATTTTTTTTCATTTTAGTGTGAATTAAAAATTGATGTTTAAACCTAACATATATGTTCTCGGAATTGGATAAAAACCATAATCAATTCCTCCTCCTATAGGCGCACCATTAGATGCTCCAGGGTCAAAGCCTTTGTATTTTGTAAAAGTATATAGATTGTTTACACCTGCATAAAGACGTACTTTACTCATACCTACTTTTTCAATCACATTTGGATTAACAGAATATCCTATTTGTATGTTTTGAATTCTAACATAAGAAGCATCTTCTACAAAATAGTCTGAAAACAATTTGTTAGCTGTGGCTGCTGTGGTTACTCTTGGATTCGTAGTACTCGTTCCCTCGCCAGTCCATCTTCCTAAAACATAATTTAAGCGATTCGCATCAGGAGCAACACTTTCATAATTGCGTACCATATTGTTTCCTAAAGAGGCAAAGGTATACATCGAAAAATCGACCGCTTTGTAATTAAATTGTAAATTGAATCCCATTGTTGCTGTTGGTATTGGATCTCCAATATCTGTTCTGTCATCAAAATTGATTTTACCATCACCATTAACATCCACATAGCGAATATCTCCAGGAAAAGCGGCAACACCTAACTCAGCTTGAGATGGAGCGTCATTCACCTCCTGTTGATTTTGAAATATCCCATTGGTTTTCAAACCATAAAAATAACCAATAGAATGACCTACCTCCATACGAGATGGTGGTTGTTGACCAATACCAAATGAACCACCCGGAATAAACGGCGCACCCATGGCAATAACGTTGTTTCTTAGAACAGTTACATTGTAACCCAAACTCATATTGAAATCATCAGAGAACTTATTGCTAAAATTGGCCGAAAACTCAATTCCTTCATTTCTGACGGTTCCTGCGTTGATAGTTGGATTAGACGCACCTGGTGCTTGGCCTCCTGAGATTCCAGAAACAGGTATATTAGGAATTAATAAATCAGCACGGGTATCAATAAAATAATCAGCAACTAATATCAGTTTATTATTAAACAAATTCATATCCAAACCAAGATCAAATTTTTTAGCTTCCTCCCATTTTAGATTACGGTTTGGAATTTGACCGGTTGCTCGACCATTAATTAATGCACCATTAAAAACATAAGTAGCTTCACCAGTCAATTGAGAGATAAAACCATTGGGAGGAATAGCATCATTACCTACAATTCCATAACTTCCTCTTAATTTCAAGAAATTTACTGTTTTAGATTCGCCAAAAAAACCTTCGTCAGAAATAATCCATCCTGCGGTAACAGATGGAAAATAACCGAATTTATTTCCTGGCCCAAATTTAGTTGAACCGTCGCGTCTAATCATACCTGACAAAAGATATTTCCCCTTGTAATCATACTGCAGTCTTCCAAAATAAGAAAGTCGTCTCTCATCATAAACATAAGAACCTACCGTCAATGTGCCTTCTGCAGGAGCGCCATTTGCAAGAGCAATATCTGCATTCTCCCATGAATTAAGAGGTATATCAAAGCCGGTGGCAAATAAGCCATTGCCATATTCCTTAAAGATAGTATTTCCTACTAAAGCTACAACTTTATGGTTTTGTGATATTGTTTTAGTATAGGTAGCATACAAATCAAATGAGTAATTGTTGTCATTAACCGCATTTTGAGAAACAGAACTTCTTGTATTGTTAAATACCTTTCCAGGCCCGTAATCGAGTATTGGTGAGAAAGATTTACCCTCACTATTAGCAGTTTTAAAACCTATAGTACTACTTAATACAAAGGCAGAGGTTACTTTGTAATCTAACCCAAAATTACCACTTAATTGCTTAAAATTAAAATCGTTATAGGTATTGGCAATTTGTGCCAATGGATTAATCATTTCATTTCCTAGCGTACCTCCTGGAAAAACTGAAAAATTTCCATTAGCATCATAAGGTTTAATATTAGAAGGAGCATTTACAGCATTTAATAAAACAGAAGCATTACCATTTTCAGGCAAAGTCCTTCTGTTAAAATAAGTGTAAATAGCATTCGTTTTTAGCTTTAACCTATCTGTTACATCTGCTGCCAAAGATAGTCTAGCTGTGTTACGTAAAAACCCAGATTTGGCTTTACCTACAATACCTTCTTGATCAAGATGAGAACCACTTACAGAATATGTAATTTTATCCGAACCACCCGAGAAAGTTAAATCATGACTTAATATAGGTACTCCAGTACTTAAAGTCTCGTTTTGCCAATTAGTTCCTTTACCCAAAGTACTAACGTTAGGAAAAGGAATAGCATTCCCGCTATTAGCATAGCTTTCATTTAAAATTAATGCATACTCAGTTGCATTTAAGGTCGGTAGAATTCGTGATGATTCTTGAAAACCTGTATACGTGTTATAAGCAATTTTACCCTTCGAATTCTTTTTACCCGTTTTAGTGGTAATAAGAATTACACCATTAGCTGCCGCTGAACCATAAATAGCCGCCTGTGCATCTTTTAAAACAGTAATAGTTTCAACATCATTAGGATTTAATAACCCTAATTCACCAATGTATCCGTCTATAATAGTTAGTGGTTTCGCATCACCATTTGTAGCAATACCTCTAATACGAATATCTAAAGCAGCTCCAGGAGAACCGGATTGCGAGGTAACATTTACACCTGAGACAGTTCCTTGTAATGCTTGTTCTATCCTAACCGGTTTTAAAACTTCTAGCGTTTTACTATCTACCGTAGAAACAGCTCCAGTAACTTCTTTCTTTTTTTGACTTCCGTATCCAATTACGACTACTTCATTCAATAATTTTGAATCTTCTTGTAATCCAATTGAAAGTGTGCTATTTGTAGAGCTAACCTTATATTCATAGCTTTTATACCCGATATAAGAAAAAACTACTACTGATCCCGTTGCAACATTTTTTAAATTAAAACGTCCATCCATATCGGTAGCCGTATTTGCAGTTGCGTTTTTAACTTGAACATTTACTCCTGGTATCGGTAAACCAGAGATTGCTTCTTTTACAACTCCACCTACTTCGACTCCTTGGGCAAAACCAAAAGATGTCAATAGCAGAAACAGAATTAATAGATAGTTTGACTTCATAAAATTAGGTTTAGTGTGAATTGTAAATTTAGCAGGGTTAACTTTTAAATACACAAAAATAACCTCAACAAAAAACATACAATTCAAAAAAAACCTCGATTTATTGTTAATACCCGATAAAACAACCGCTTTTTAGCCTTAAATCCTCAAAAGCAAATACATTAGAAAACAAAAAACCACAACAATAACGTTAATGTTGTGGTGATGTATAGTTATTTTTGATTTTTTAAGCTGCAACTATACAGCTAATATATACTCAGCGAGTCCCTGTTCATGCGATAAATTCATTTTTTTACGCAATCGGTATCTTTTTATTTCAACACTTCTTACAGATATATTTAGCAACGGTGCTATTTCCTTTGAACTTAAATTGAGCCTTAAATAAGCACATAATCG
>NZ_JAQWTM010000415.1 GCF_029242675.1 Flavobacterium sp. | reverse complement strand
CAAATATTTCCAAAATTACCACTTGGACAAGAAAAAACTAATGGTTTGCCATGTTGTTTTAACGCTTTATATGCAAAGAAAAAGTAGAACATTTGCGGCAACCAGCGCGCAATATTGATGGAATTTGCAGATGTCAGGTTGTGCTCTTTTAAACTTGGATCTAAAAAAGCACGCTTTACCATATCTTGGCAATCGTCGAACATTCCCTTGACTTCTAAAGCTTTAATGTTTTGCCCTAAAGTGGTTAATTGTCGCTCTTGAATTTCACTTACCTTGCCAGCCGGGTATAAAATAATTACTTCTACACTGGTAACACCTAAAAACCCACTTGCGACGGCTCCACCGGTATCTCCTGATGTAGCAACAAGAACGGTGTTTTTACTGTTTAATTTGTCTTTGTTGAAATAGCCTAAACAGCGTGACATAAATCGAGCACCAACATCTTTAAAAGCCATAGTGGGACCGTGAAACAATTCAAGTGAAAAAATGTCGTCTTCAACCGTTGCCAAAGGGAATTCGAAACACAGTGTTTCTGCTATGATTTCCTTAAGTACATTATCAGGAATCTCGTCTCCAATAAATTGATGTATGACTTGAAAAGCAATTTCCTCATTGGATAGCTGTTCTATCGAATCAAAAAACTCTTTTGATAAAGGAGCTATTGTTTCCGGAAAATACAAGCCTCGATCGCTGGCTAATCCTTGAATTACAGCTTCTTGAAAAGAAACGTTTGGAGCGTTATGGTTTAAACTGTAGTATTTCATTTTATTTTTTATTGCGAGACACGAAGCAATCTCGTTATTATTTTAATTTTGTTCACCATTCGAGGGTTAGGGAGCTATTATTTTTACTCCATCCGGATTTACTTTGGAAACATGAATTTCGTATGGCATTTTCATATCGTCATAAATGGTACACATTGCTTCGGCAATTTTTTTAGCAGCTGCTTCGCCTTTGCTTAAAGCAAAAATCGAAGGTCCTGATCCTGATATTCCTGCACCTAAAGCCCCATTAGCTAAGGCAACTTGTTTTATGGAATCAAATCCTGGAATTAATACAGATCGCAGTGGTTCGACTATTTCATCGTGAAGTGACTTACCAATTAAATCATAATCTTGCGTATATAATCCGGCAATTAGTCCGCCCACATTTCCCCACTGCATAATAGCACTTTTTAAGGAGACCGTTTTTTTTAAGACAGAGCGCGCGTCCGAGGTTTTTAACTCAATTTGTGGATGAATTACAGTAGCATATAATTCTGCTGGACTAGCTATTTTAATAATATCCAAAGGATTGTAGCTGCGAACTAAGGTAAATCCGCCCAAGAGGGCAGGAGCTACGTTATCAGCATGTGCGTTGCCGCAAGCTAATTTTTCACCTTGCATAGCAAATTGCACTAAATCTTTGATTTCAAACGGGCGACCTAATAATTCGTTAATTCCAAAAACAGCTCCTGCTGAACTGGCGGCACTGCTTCCAATACCGCTACCGGCTTTGATGTTTTTATATATTTCAATGTCAAACCCAGCGTCTGAATTCAATGCTTCGAGCATGGCAAGAGCAGCAACACCAGCCACATTCTTGTCGGTTTCAAGTGGTAAATCGGCACCCACTAACTTAGTAATGCGAATGCCCTTTAGATTTGATTTCTTGATAATCATTTCGTCACCCACAGTATCCAAACACAATCCAAGCACATCAAATCCGCAGGATAAATTAGCAATAGTTGCTGGGCAAAATATTTTTATTTCGTTCATTTTTTTTTAGTTTCTAAGTTGCTTAGCTGCTAAGTTTTAAAGTTTCTGAGTTTCTGAGTTTCAAAGTTTCTGAGTTTCAAAGTTTCAGAGCTTCAAAGTTTCAAAGTTTCAGAGTTTCAGATCTTCAAAGTTTCAGATCTTCAAAGTTTCAAAGTTTCATAGCTTCAGAGTTTCCGAGCTTCAGAGTTTCAAAGTTTCAAAGTTTCATAGCTTCATAGCTTGAGAGTTTCCTAGTTTCAGAGTTTCACAGATCGCAAGCTTGCGGTTATAAACAGACTTTTTCACTTTACAACTTCACAACTTCACAACTTTGTGACTTTGAAACTTTGCAACTTCACAACTTTGCAACTTTGTAACTTTGCAACTTTTTTAAACATTCCCAATCCTAATCACATCTGCAAAAATTCCGGAGGCAGTAACCGCTGCACCAGCGCCAGCACCTTTAATTAATAAGGGTTGGTCTACATATCGGTCAGTATAAAAAAGCACGATATTGTCTTTACCTTCAAGATTGTAAAAAGGATGGTCTTTTGGGATAAATTGCAAACCTACACTAGCTTTTCCATTTTCAAATTGTGCTACAAATTTTAAGCGACTGTCTTTAGCATTGGCCTCCGCCAAAATTGCTTCGAACTGACTTGCGTGTTGTGTAAGCGATCTAAAAAAGTCTTCGTTGTTTTTTGTTGCCATGCATTCAGCAGGTAAGAATGATTCGTTTTCAATTTCTTCAATTTCCATTTGGTAACCGCTTTCGCGAATTAAAATCAGAATCTTTCTAGCGACATCAATTCCGCTTAAATCAATTTTCGGATCGGGTTCTGTAAATCCTTGTACACCAGCTTCTTTAACTACATCATGAAAAGTGTTATTTGAATCAAAATTATTAAAAATAAAATTCAAACTTCCTGATAAAACAGCTTGGATTTTATTTACTTTATCTCCCGAAGCTACTAAGTTTTTCACAGTATCAATAATAGGTAATCCCGCTCCAACATTAGTTTCAAACAAGAAAGGGGCATTGTACCTGCGTGATAAATTCTTCAAGTTTTTGTAATTATCAAAAGCAGATGAGCAAGCAATTTTATTACAAGTGACTACACAAACGCTTTCTTTTAAATAATGAGTATAGGTTTGAGAGACTGTTTCATTCGCTGTAATGTCTACAAAAATACTGTTGCGAAGGTTGAGGTTTTTAACTTGCTCGATAAAAAGTTGCTGGTCGGCTTTTTCTCCATTTTCAAGAAGTCCTTTCCATGATTGTAAATCGATTCCTTCTTCATCAAAAATCATTTTTCTAGAATTAGACAATGCGATTACGCGTAGGTTTATTTTGAGATTTTCCTTTAAAAACTTGTTTTGCTGGTTGATTTGAACAATGAATTTTTCGCCCACATTACCCACACCCATGACAAATAAATTCAGCTGTTTGGTGTTGTCTTCAAAAAAGCGTTCATGTAGCGTGTTCAATGCTTTTTTAACATCTCGTTCATTTATTACTGCGGATATATTTCTTTCTGAAGCGCCTTGTGCAATAGCTCGAATATTTACATTGTTTTTACCTAATGTACTGAACATTTTACCACTTAAACCTTGATGATTTTTCATGTTTTCACCAACTAATGCGATGATACATAGATTGCTTTCGACCATGCAAGGTTCTACTTTATTTTGAGCTATTTCTATTTCAAAAGTTTTGTTGACAGCTTCCACTGCGAGTGTAGCATCAGAATTTAAGATGCCGATACAAATAGAATGTTCAGAAGACGCTTGAGTTATAAAAATAATATTAACATTGGCTTGAGAAAGAGTTTCGAACAATCGCTTTGACGATCCTAAAACACCAATCATTCCTGGACCCTCTAACGTAATTAATGTGATGTTATCAATATGACTAATTCCTTTTACCGGATTCCCATTTGCGACAGCATTATTAGAAATAAAAGTTCCTTCAGCAGTTGGTTCAAAAGTATTCTTAATTAGAATTGGAATATTTTTTTGAAGCACCGGTTGAATCGTTGGTGGATATATGACCTTTGCTCCAAAATGAGATAATTCCATAGCTTCCTGATACGAAATTGTGGCAATAGCTTGTGCTTGCTTGACAATTTTTGGGTTCGCTGTATACATTCCGTTTACATCTGTCCATATTTCTAATTCAGTTGCGTTTACGGCAGCAGCTAATATAGCAGCAGTGTAATCAGATCCTCCTCGACCAAGGGTTGTAGTAATGCCTTCATTTGATGAGGCTATGAAGCCAGGCATCACAGTTATAGGGCTTTTATTTGCTTTAAAAAAGTTGCTAATTAAAGTGGTAGTGCTTTCAAAATTCACAGTCGCCTTACCAAAGTTACTGTTGGTTTTTATGAGCTCTCTACTGTCTTTATAAGCTGCAGTAGGTACCGATTGTTTTAAAGCTTCGGCGATAATATACGAAGATAATAGTTCGCCAAAACTCAAGATGGTATCTGCTGTTCTAGGAGAAAGTTCACCTAACAGGAAACAGCCTTCAAGTAACGTTTCGAGGTGATTAATTATTCGTTTAATGTGACTCAATACGCCACTTTGCTGACTTACTGGGATAAAATCTTTTATGGTATCTAGATGTTTTTTTTCAATTTCGACAACTAAGGTTTTATAGGTCTCATCAGATGCTGCAGCTTTTGTTGCTGCTGTTTGAAGTAAATCAGTTACTTTACTCAAAGCAGAAACAACTACAATTAATTGATCCTGCTGCGCTTGCTGCTGAACGATCTCTAAAACTAATTTTATATTTGTGGCATTGGCTACTGATGTTCCACCAAATTTTAAAACTTTCATATGCTGTATTTTAATATTGAAAAAAGGGAATATTTTTATTCACCCAAGAATGTAACCTCTCGAAAGAAATAATGGTATAGTAGGATTATATGTAAAAAGGTATACCCCTAAGGGGTTGTAACAGTTGTAGTGAATGTAAACGTCATAGCAGAGCCAACTCCAAACTGAGTTGTAATCGAAGAATGATATGTTTTGCTATTGTTTGCCATAATTAGTTTCAAAAATACGGCTTTTTGTAAATAAGAGAAAACGATTGTGTCGATTTGCGAATATTTTAATAATAGGAGCTTAAACTGAGTAATGATTGGAATTTGACATATTATGCCCTGAATATAAGCATAATTACTATTTATGCGTGATTTTAGAATACGATTTGGGTTTTTAATACTTGTTTAAAAGTTCAAAAAACACTGTTTACAGCTTCAATTGTGCTAGTTTTTGAAGTGAGTACGTATAAATTGACAAGGATAGCGTAAATAATTATTAGTTTACCTAGATAAGATTGGACACCTTTTTAATTAGTTGTTTTTAGTTTATTTTTTATTGATTTATAAATTAGTACCGATATATGTTGTGTATTAATATTGATTTAATCAAATTTGGCACACAAAAATGAAAAATACATGGATAATACACACTATATAAGCACTGATCTTCTCTCGCTAGAAAGCATTCAAGAAATCATAAGTCAAGGTAAAATTTTGGCTTTATCCGAGGAAGCAA
>NZ_JAQWTM010000400.1 GCF_029242675.1 Flavobacterium sp. | reverse complement strand
AAAGAAGTCTGAGGTTTTTTTAAACGTGCTAATTGACTCCTACAATAAAAATGCAGTCGAAGACAAAGAGTTTATTTCGAAGAATACTTCAGTATTTGTTGCGAACCGCTTGCAATTAATTAACAAAGAACTAGAAGGAGTAGAGCGAGATGTTGAGAACTTCAAAATAAATAATAAACTTACTGATATTGAAACAGAATCTAGCATGTACGTTTCTGGATCGAATGAGTTTAATACAAAAGCAATAGAAGTTCAAGTGCAATTAAATGTTTTGAATTCTGTTCTTGATTATGTTAAAAAAAGTAATAATGAGAATCTATTACCTGCTAATCTTTTCTCTGATGTTGCAGGTGATGCAGGCTCTTTAATAGGTACCTATAACGAGATGGTTTTAGATCGAAACAGGTTATTAAAATCCGCAACCGTTTCTAATCCTACAGTAGTTAAATTAGATCAGCAATTATCGAGTTTACGAGCTACAATACTAGCTAGTTTAGATAAAAGTAAATTGATTTTTAAAATACAGCAAAAAAATATTGAGCAAAACGAAAGTTTATTTAATAATAAAATTGGTAAAGTGCCTTCACAGGAACGCCAATTCAGAGTAATTGAACGCCAACAAAAGGTAAAGGAAGAATTATATCTGTATTTGTTACAAAAAAGAGAAGAAACGGCGTTAACATTAAGTTCAACTGAACCAAACGCCAAGGTAGTAGATGCCGCATTATCTACCGGACCTGTTTCAGTAAGAGCGGGCATCTTATTTTTGACTGCTTTGTTACTAGGGCTCGTAATTCCAGCAGGGATTATATTTCTGGTTGACTTTTTAGATACTAAAATAAAAAGCAGATTGGATTTAGATGGTAAAACTTTAATTCCTTTTATTGGTGACGTTCCCACATCCGATAGTCCAAACGAAATGATAAAATCAGAAAGCAGAACGAGTTCAGCTGAAGCGTTGCGTATTATTCGAACGAATCTCGAATTCATGTTGAGCAAAGTTCCAGAGGGAATTGCAAAGACTATATTTTTGACCTCTACTTTTCCCAAGGAAGGAAAAACCTTTGTGTCAGTAAATTTAGCGGCTACTTTTGCATTATCAGGTAAAAAGGTATTGTTAATCGGTATGGATATTAGAAACCCGAGATTGGATGAATACCTTACTTTACCGGAACGCGGTTTTACAAATTTTCTGTCTTCTAATGATTTAAAACTAGAAGATTTAATTATAAAATATGATGGTTACGAAGATTTTCATGTTCTACCTGCAGGTATTATTCCTCCCAATCCTGCAGAGTTGTTAATGAATAAAAAAGTAGACGCTTTATTTGAAACTTTAAAAAAACAATACGATTATATAATAGTAGATACGGCACCTGTTAGTTTAGTGACGGATACCTTGTTAATCGCTAAAAATGCGGATACCTTTATCTACGTAGCAAGAGCTAATTTCTTAGAAAAGAAAATGTTGGATATCCCTAATGGTATGTACAAAGAACAAAAATTACCCAACATGTGTCTCCTGCTTAACGATACAGACTCAACTAAGGGCTATGGCTATGGTTATGGGTATGGAATAAAAGTAGCTAATGAACCTTGGTATAAAAGCATATTTAAAAAAAATTAAATTGTAAAAATTAATAATAGTAACCGGCATTTTAAGTGAAAACTGTCGTTTAAAATTTGGTGCTATTTTTATAATATAAAAAAGTTAATGAAGTTCGTAAAAACTCCTATAGAAAATCTTTTTGTTGTTGAATCTGCGATTTATATAGACGAGAGAGGTTATTTCTTTGAAGCTTATAATAGAGAACAATTTTTAAAAAATGGTTTTGCGTTTGACTTTATTCAGGATAATCAGTCTTTTTCTACACAGGGCGTTATCAGGGGATTGCATTTTCAAATAGAGCCTTATGCACAAACTAAGTTAGTTAGGGTTTTAGAAGGTGAAATCCTTGATGTAGTTGTCGATTTAAGGCATGACTCCAAAACCTATGGTCATACTTTTAGCGTGGTGTTAAGTGTTGAAAATAAAAAGCAATTGTTGGTACCGGCTGGTTTTGCCCATGGATTTTCTGTTTTAAGCGAAACAGCTTCTGTTATGTATAAAGTCGACCAAGTGTACAACAAGGAAAGTGAACGAGGGATACGCTATGATGATCCAACCTTGAACATAGACTGGAAAATTGCTCCAGATAAAATCATTGTGTCAGATAAAGATTTAGTATTGCCTTATTTTACGGCAGTGGTTTAGTTTTAATTTTGTAAGTTGATAATTAATCATTCAATAATAATGACAAAAATTCTAGTTACCGGAGCCAATGGACAATTAGGATCAGAGCTGCTAAATCTTTCAAGTAGTTATCCTGAATTTGATTGGGTGTTTGTAGGTAGAAAGCAGCTTGATTTAAATAATGTATCCGCTATAAACGAACAATTAATTAAATTTAATCCCGATGTTATTTTTAATTGTGCTGCCTACACTGCTGTAGATAAAGCAGAAGAAGAGCCCGAAGCAGCCGATACAATTAATCATTTGGCTGTTGGTGCCATAGCGGAATTTGCCTATGAAAATCATGTTCGTTTCATCCATGTCTCCACAGATTATGTGTTTGATGGCACTAAAAATTCTCCTTTAACTGAACTTGAAGTGACTAATCCTATCAATGTTTATGGGGCTTCTAAATTGGCAGGTGAAGTACTAGCCCTTAAAAATAATCCTACTGCAATTATAATTAGAACATCCTGGGTCTACTCAGAATTCGGAAACAACTTTGTAAAAACAATGTTGCGATTAATGAAAGAGCGAGAACAAATTAGCGTTGTCGATGATCAAATTGGTAGTCCTACTTACGCAGCTGATCTAGCTGAAGTACTGATTGAAATAAGTAAAGCACCAAAATGGAAACCGGGTATCTACAATTATTCGAATGAAGGGGAAGTGAGTTGGTTTGATTTTGCAAAAGCGATTCAACAATTAAGTAAGTCAGATTGTAATGTGCATGGAGTTCCAACAACGAGCTATCCTACACCAGCTAATAGACCTGCTTTTTCATTATTAGATAAAAGTAAAATCAAAGAAACTTTTGGAATTGCTATTCCAGATTATAAAGATAGTTTACTAAAATGCCTAACTAAGTTAAGTTCCCAACAATAACAAAGTCGCCTGTTTTAATAGTACCTCTAAGTGATTTTTAAGTGGAGAGTTTCTAACTAGTAAAGAGGTTAAAAATAATTATAATGAAAAAAATACTAATTACTGGTGGTGCAGGCTTTATTGGCTCGCATGTCGTACGTCGTTTCGTAAATAATTACCCTGATTACCAAATAGTTAATTTAGATGCACTAACTTATGCTGGTAACCTAGAAAATATTGCTGATATTGAGCACGCCGACAATTATACTTTTATAAATGGAGATATTGTTGATGCTGATTTTATTGATGCCTTGTTTTTAGAGCATCAGTTTGACGGTGTACTTCATTTGGCAGCGGAATCACATGTGGATCGATCAATTACTGATCCATTTGCCTTTGTGAAAACAAATGTTATTGGCACGATGAATTTGTTAAATGCAGCAAAGACGATTTGGAAAGACAATATGGAGGGGAAACGTTTTTACCATATTAGTACTGATGAGGTTTATGGCAGTCTAGGTGCAGAGGGTTTGTTTACTGAGACCACGGCTTATGATCCTAATTCTCCTTACTCCGCTTCTAAAGCCAGTTCGGATCATTTTGTTAGAGCGTATGGAGAAACGTATGGCCTGCCTTATGTACTTACAAACTGTTCTAATAATTATGGCCCTTTTCATTTTCCAGAGAAATTGATTCCTTTGTTTATAAATAACATCATTCAAAATAAACCTTTACCTGTTTATGGCGATGGAAAATATACTCGTGATTGGCTATTTGTAGAAGATCATGCTGTCGCTATTGATTTAGTTTTTCACAAAGGAATCAATCATGACACATACAATATTGGTGGCTTTAATGAATGGCAAAATATTGATTTGGTTAAATTGCTTTGTAAAATCATGGATGAGAAGTTAGGTCGTGAAATAGGAACCTCTGAAAAATTGATCGCTTACGTCAAAGATCGTCCAGGGCATGATTTGCGCTATGCCATTGATGCTAGCAAAATAAATAGAGAGTTAGGATGGAAACCATCAGTTACATTCGAGCAAGGCCTAGAGAAAACAGTAAGCTGGTATTTAGATAATCAAACGTGGTTAGACAGCGTAACCTCGGGAGCGTATGCAGCATATTATGATAAACAGTATAAGTAATTTGTGATTAGTAGCTCGTAATTCGTAATTTGTGAATCATAAGCAGTACATATTACCTGGCACAAATCATTCAGAATGTAAATGAAAGTAGAGGTGTTGATTAGATTCGTTTTTTAGGACCCTATGTTTTTTTAATAAAAATAATTAGAAGTAGTAAAGTAGTTGAGTGGTACAGAAGTGAGTTAAAATCATTGCAGTATATGAAAGATCATAAGGATTTAGATGTTTGGAAAGAATCGATGTTTCTCACAGAAAATATTTACGCACTCACCAAAATGTTTCCCTCAGAGGAAAAATATGGATTAACCAACCAGATTAAACAAGCAGTAGTCTCTATTCCGAGTAATATAGCTGAAGGAGCTGCTAGAAAAGGAGATATAGAATTTATCCAATTTTTGTACATTGCTATGGGCTCACTATCGGAATTAGAAACGCAAATGATATTATCAAATCGATGACAATTTGTGATTTCGGTGAACAATCATCTCATTCAAATTGAAAAAATTAAAAAGATGCTTTATGGACTAATACGATATATAAGTAATAAATAACCATATATTCGAATCACTACTCTCGAATTACTAATTACAGAATAAATTATGAAAGGAATTATACTCGCAGGAGGTTCAGGAACGCGCTTACATCCATTAACTTTAGCCATGAGCAAGCAAATGATGCCTGTTTATGATAAACCAATGATTTATTACCCGTTGTCAACATTGATGACCGCCGGTATTAACGAAATTTTAATTATTTCTACACCGCATGATTTACCTAATTTCAAAAAGTTATTAGGTGACGGGGCGAATCTTGGATGTAAATTTAGTTATGCGGAACAAGCGATCCCCAATGGACTAGCTCAAGCTTTTGTAATTGGTGAAGAATTTATAGGGAAAGACAGTGTAGCTTTGGTACTAGGAGATAATATTTTCTTTGGGTCTAGCATGGATGAGCTGCTACATTCCAATCGTAATCCAGAGGGAGGAGTGGTATTCGCTTACCACGTCTCTGATCCAGAGCGTTATGGAGTAGTAGAATTTGATAAAGATTTGAATGCGGTCTCTATCGAAGAAAAGCCTGTTGTTCCAAAATCAAATTTCGCAGTGCCAGGACTTTATTTTTACGACAACTCGGTCGTAGCAATTGCAAAAAACATCAAACCAAGTGCTAGAGGAGAATATGAGATTACAGATGTGAATAAAGCTTATTTAGAACAAGGTAAATTAAAAGTGGGTATTCTTAGTCGTGGTACAGCTTGGCTCGATACCGGAACTTTTAACAGTTTAATGCAAGCGGGACAATTTGTTCAAGTTATAGAAGAGAGACAAGGCCTAAAAGTAGGTTGTGTTGAAGAAATTGCTTGGCGACAAGGTTTTATTAATGACGAACAATTAAAAATGTTAGCAGAGCCATTAAAAAAATCAGGCTACGGTGAATATCTTATAGGGTTGCTTAAATTTGGACTTTAGTACCCAATAGACCAAGTTAAAAAGCTAGGTAACCATACAGTTTTAACGATGGTTACCATTTAAATGCATAAAGTAGCCTATTTTACATATATTTGTTATCCACTTACTAACTAATGTTGAGAAAGAACAAACTAACTCTTGTATTCTATCAAATAGATTATACTTTGTTTCTTTACTATTATAAAATAGTACAATAGTAGAATATAGAATTTGTTACAAGTAAGTAAGTGTGCGATTTTCTAATATTTTAAAGATTTAAATGAAACATATAATGAAACTAAGGACATTTACTTCTGAATTTTTTTCTCACGAAAATTTAAGATTTAATATTCGAAATCTTAGCTATTTGCCACGATGGATAATAGTGCTTTTTGATATTTCGGTTCTATTTTTGGCATTTTTTGGCACTTATATATTGTTTAAGGGTACCGGATTGGATTATATTTTAACCAATCGTAACTTTACCTTTGTTGGGATGTTATTCTCAATCAATATTTTTTTCTTCTGGTTGTTTCGTACTTACTCGGGTATTATTAGACACTCCTCTTATATCGATGCATTAAAATTATTATTTTCTCAAGTAGGAGTATTAATCACGCTGGTGCTAGTTAATTTTTTACATGAGGTTTTTTATGGTACTAAAATATTTTTAAACACAGGTTTGTTCATCAATATGGTACTCGCTTTTTGCGCATTGTTTTTGTATCGGGTTGCGGTTAAGCAGGTATTTGAACATTATTTTGCTGAAAAAAGTAATGTAGAATTAACCAGAACAATCATTTTTGGAACGGATGCCAATGCTATTTCTGTTGCCAAAGCATTAAAACTAGAGGTGCCGAGCCGTTTTAAAATTGTGGCATTTGTGGATAAAAACAATCAGAATGCCTCTAAGAGGATGCTAGATTTGCCCATTTTAACTCAAAAGAAAAAATTGCCTACTCTAATGCGATCTATTGGGGCAGAAGGAGTAATTATTGCTGATAAGAGTTTGTCAAAGGAGGAGCGCTTACTGATTGTAGAACAATGTTTAGAATTCAATTATAAGGTATATATCGTACCACTTATTACGGACTGGGAGAATCAAAAAGAAATTTCGCAAAAGGTAAAGAAACTGCAAATTGAAGATTTATTGGAACGAAAACCAATTGTTTTGAATACCAAATCCATATCGAAACAATTAAAAGATAAAACCATTTTAGTAACTGGAGCTGCCGGTTCTATTGGTAGTGAGATTGTTAGGCAAGTTATGCTGTTCAACCCACAAAGGATTATTGTTTTGGATCAAGCCGAAACACCTTTACATCATTTGTTCCTTGAAATGAATGCGATCGAATCAAAAACTAAAATGGAGTTCGTGGTAGCTGATATCAGAAATCAAGATGCAATGGATCATGTTTTTAGAACGTACCAACCGCAGGTTGTTTTTCATGCTGCTGCTTACAAGCATGTTCCTTTGATGGAAGAAAACCCATCGCAAGCAATATTAACCAATATCCAAGGAACTAAAATTATCGCTGATTTATCTTGTCACTACAAAGTCAAAAAATTTGTAATGGTTTCTACGGATAAAGCGGTAAATCCAAGTAATGTAATGGGCGCTAGTAAAAGGATTGCTGAAAAGTACGTCCAGTCTTTGCAGTTGCAAAGTGTACTGAATCCGGAGCAACACCATACTAAATTTATCACAACTCGCTTTGGAAATGTTTTAGGTTCCAACGGTTCCGTAGTGCCTTTGTTTACCAAACAAATTGCAACGGGTGGACCAATAACAATCACGCATCCTGATATTATCAGGTATTTTATGACCATCCAAGAGGCTTGTCAACTAGTGTTGGAGGCAGGCGTAATGGGTAAGGGAGGCGAAATCTACATATTCGATATGGGAAAACCAGTTAAAATTATAGATTTGGCGCGCAAAATGATCAAATTAGCTGGTTTTATTCCTGAGGTAGATATTAAAATTAAAATTGTAGGGCTGCGACCTGGCGAAAAATTATATGAAGAGTTATTAAATGACACTTCGAAAACGATACCCACGCACCACGAAAAAATTATGATTGCGGAGGAGATTTCAGACGAGTACATCAATTTACATTGCAACATCGAGAAATTACTTCAAAGTGCTAAGCAATATAATAATGAGGAAACGGTACGCATTATGAAAAACATAGTACCTGAATTCAAAAGTATGAATTCAACCTTCGAGCTTTTAGATAAAGTACAAGTTATATAATGTTTTTAGTGTCACTGTGACGAAAATGTTATTGAATAAAAAACTGATTATTCTTTATCACTTCTTGTAAAGGCACCACATCTTTAAGTGTGATTTTTTCGCTAAAAGCAGCAATGTGGTTGTCATGATGTACATCTGAACCAACATAATCGTATAAACCTGCAGCGAGTAATTTTTCGGCAGTTTTACTAATTTGATCACCATAATACCCCACAACTGCTAACAAATTAAGTTGAAATAAGCAACCTGCTCTTTTCAGTTTTTTGTATTCGTCAAAATTATTTTGGTAAAATAAATAGCGCTCTGGATGCGCTAAAACCGGAATATATCCCGCCACCTGTAAATCAAAAAGTATCGTGTACAATTGTATAGGAGCATTAATGTAAGACATCTCCACCAATACATAATTATCTTTTAAAGTCAGTAACTTTTGAGATTGAAAGAGGCGTACGAATTGATCATCCATCAAATATTCGGCAGCAGCTTTAAAAGGCATGCTTAAGTTGGCTGTAGCTAATTTTGTAACAGTCTCCTTTTCCAAAGCTTGAATTTGCTCCTGTGTATTGTCCCACACGTGCTGGATGATATGTGGCGTAGTTATAATTTGGCTAATTCCAAAATTTTGAAGTGCATTGGTCAAGCGTATACTATCCTCTATAGTTCGTGCACCATCATCAATACCCGGCAGTAAATGCGAATGGATATCCACATGATTATCCGGAATCAAATCTTTTAAAACCGCTTTATTTTTAGAGAAGAAAAACACAATGTATCTTTTAGAGTTGGTTTGCAAAGTAACAGAATATTTGTGAGCTAATTGATATTTACTTTGTTTTTAGAACAGTGAATTTGGTATCTTTTTAGGATACAAATGGAACTGTTTTTTATGTTTTTATTTTAAGCAGTTTAAAAATCGAAATAAGTGTATTGATAAATAAATATACTTATTTCGGTTTTTATTGAGACAACTATTCTAGCTTCTTTTTGTCATACCTTTTAATTCCATTTGGTTAGTTTATTAGCTATACTGATCCCTTTTTTATGAGTCTTCAAGTTATTTCGTAAAAAATTAATGTGGATATGAACTATGATCTTTTAAGGAAAAAACTGAGGTTAGAAAGTTTGATTTTTTGCACTAGCGATTTTGATTCCGTTTACAGTACTCTATTTATTTCCTGTAGATAGCAATCTTTAATGGGGTTATTTTTTTAGTGAGTTAGGGATCAGTTGAATGGATGCGATTAGTTTTGTGAATTTTATTTTGGATGTATTGTTCCTTTAGCTACTGCTTTTTCAACTTTTCCAATTCTCTAAAAAGGCATCTGCTTAAAATTACTTTTTACCTTTAAATTATTATATTTGAACTCGGCCTCGCTTCCTTTGGGAGGTAGAGGGCGTGAGCGTTGGTACTCGGTGTGAACGTAAACACCACAAGCTAACTTATTACGAAAGAATTTTCTTTTTTTCCTTGCCATAATGAAACAAATCCAAGATAAAAACACCGATTGGCTGTTTGAAATCACTCCTAAAAATAACTTTTTTTCATTGAATTTTAAAGAGGTCTGGCAGTACCGTGACTTACTTACGCTCTTTGTAAAGCGGGACGTAGTAACGGCCTACAAGCAAACAGTATTAGGGCCATTATGGTATTTAATACAACCTTTGTTTACCTCCATTACGTTTACCATCATTTTTAATAATTTGGCAGGTATTAATACAGGGGCAGTTCCTCCGTTTTTATTTAACCTGGCAGGCATTACCATTTGGAATTATTTCACGGCTTGTCTCACGGGGACTTCCAATACTTTTGGTGCTAATGCAGGTATATTTGGTAAAGTATATTTTCCTCGAATCATTGTACCGCTATCGATTGTAGTCTCTAATTTGCTGAAATTCGGAATTCAATTCGTTATTTTTATAGTTTTCTATTTCTACTTTTATTTTCAAGGAGCACAAATCAGTTTCAATAGTTGGAGCTTGCTGTTTCCTGTTTTAATTGTTTTAATGGGTATACTTGGATTGGGTTTAGGAATGATAATATCATCACTAGTTACGAAATACAGAGACTTTAGTTATTTGATCAGTTTTGGAGTTCAGTTGTTAATGTATGTTTCGGCAGTGGTTTATCCAATCGCTTTGGTACAAGAAAAAATGCCAGAATATGCGTGGTTAGTACAATACAATCCGCTGGCATATATAATTGAAAGTACCCGCTATATGCTATTGAATGTAGGTGAAATTTCATTGCAAGGATTAGTTTACACGGTAGTAGTGGCGATCGTTTTATTTTTAGCAGGCGTACTACTTTTTAACAAAACAGAAAAAAGTTTTATTGACACCGTATAGATGAAAGACATTATTTTAAAGGCTGAAAATATCTCCAAGCAATACCGCCTAGGTCAAGTTGGTACTGGTACATTGCGTCATGACCTAAACCGTTGGTGGTATAAAATACGAGGTAAAGAAAATCCGTATTTGAAAATTGGGGAGGTGAATGACCGCTCCACTAAGGGCGAAAGTGACTACGTTTGGGCTTTACAAGATATTAATTTTGAGGTGGAGCGCGGAGAGGTATTAGGAATAATAGGGAAAAACGGTGCTGGAAAATCTACCTTGTTAAAAATATTATCACGTGTTACGGCGCCTACAACCGGTAGTATAAAGTTTGGAGGTCGCGTCGCTTCATTATTAGAAGTAGGTACGGGTTTTAATGGTGAAATGACCGGCAGAGAAAACGTTTACCTAAATGGTGCTATACTAGGTATGACCAAAAAAGAAATTGCATCAAAAATTGATGAAATTATCGAATTCTCAGGTTGTGAGCGTTACATCGATACTCCTGTAAAACGATACAGCTCTGGTATGACCGTGCGATTGGCATTCGCCGTTGCGGCTTTTTTAGAGCCTGAAATATTGATTATCGATGAGGTTTTAGCTGTAGGAGATGCCGAGTTCCAGAAAAAAGCCATTGGCAAAATGCAGGATATTTCTAGGAAAGGTGGGAGAACTGTGCTGTTTGTGAGTCATAATATGGCGGCAATTCAAAAGTTATGTAATAAATGTATTTTATTAGAATATGGGAAGTTTGTAACTCAGGGAAGAACAGAAGATGTAATTCAATATTATTTAGAAAGATCAAAAGAAAATAAATCAGAATATCTTTTTAATACAGCGGTTTCAAAACATAAAGTAGCTTATGCAACTAAGCTAAGAATTGAAGATGCAGGGGGAAATTTAATGAGTGAAGTTCCTGTTGGAAAATCATGGTGCGCAAAAATTGACTTTACAGTAAACGAAAATATTAATAATTTAATAGTTGCTATGGGTATTACGGATATACACGACTATCCAATTGCAACCACTTGGTCCTTACCTCATAAGTTCGAAAAGGGGGATTATGTTGTGACATTAACTGAAAATGTAGTTAATTATAATACAGGAAATTATAAATTAATAGTTGGGATTTCTGAAAGCCTCCGCTCCATTGATTATATTGACAATGAAGTTTCTATAGTGTTTTCGGAGGTTGTAAACGAACAAGATGATACTATTATTAATAATAAAAGTGGATTGATTAATAATCAAATGGTAGTCGAATTTAAAAAAATACAAAGTATCATATAATGTTTGATAGAGAGGATTATATTAAAGAAGATTCACCAATAAAAAATATTCTTTTAAAGTTTTTTAAAAAATCAGATAGATTAAATATTTTTGATATTGGGGCTTGTGAAGGCGAAGAAACGATTAGATATAAAAAAATATTTCCTTTAGCATCAGTTGATTTATTTGAACCATTGCCTAAAAATCAGGAGCTAATACTTGAAAATATTAAAAAGAATAATTTGAAAAATGTTCGCTTACATCCAATTGCATTATCAGATGTGAATAGTTTTACTAAACTGTATATTTCGTCGGGTCGTCCAAATGAAATTCAAGCTAATTTGGACTGGGATTTTGGAAATAAGTCAAGTTCTTTATTGGCTCCAGAGCTTAATAATATGCCAGAATGGTTACACTTTAATGAGGAAATCGAAGTTCAAACCAAGACATTAGATTCTTTTTTAGTAGAAAATAACATTGATAGTATTGATTTTGTACATATGGACGTGCAGGGTGCAGAATTGAAAGTTTTGGAAGGTGCCAAAGAAAAATTGCAAAATATCAAGTCGATTTGGCTTGAAGTTGCAAATATTGAATTGTATAAAACGCAGCCATTAACAAGTGAAATTGAAGTATTTATGCAAGAAAACAATTTTACTTTGATAAAATCTGAGTTTTCAGGTGAATTTGGGGATCAGTTTTACGTTAACAAGAGCTATTTTAGAACCTATTCTTTTTTTAATAAAAAATTTCAATTTCATTTTAAACTTAAAAAGAATGTTTTAAAATGATTACAATTTTAAAAAAAATAAAAAATATTATTTTGACCGAATATCAAGCTGTCAATAATTTCAAAAAAGCATCATACTCACAAAGTGGAGAGGATTTAATTGTTCAATTTATTTTTGATTGTTTAGGTATTTCAAAACCAACTTATTTAGATGTAGGAGCTCATCATCCTCATTATATAAGCAATACGGCTTTGTTTTATGAAAATGGTTCGACGGGAATAAATATTGAACCAGATCCCTCTCTTTTTAATGAATTTTTACTCCACCGAAAGAACGATATAAATTTGAATATTGGTGTCAGTAATATAAATGACGAATTGGATTTTTATGTTATTTCGACTCCTACCTTAAACACGTTTTCAAAAGAGGAAGCAGAGAACTATTCTGATCAAGGCGATTATAAAATCATTAAAACAGAAAAAATTCAAGTTAAAACGCTTGATTTTATTTTGAACGAGTATGCAAATAATGTTTTTCCTCAATTTTTGACTATTGATGCAGAAGGAGTGGATGAGTTAATTATTAGGGCTATTGATTTTGAAAAAAACTATCCTCTTGTTATTTGTATCGAAACAATAACGTTTTCAAATACGGGTAACGGAATTAAAAATAAATCCTTGATTGCTTTTATTGAAAGTAAGGGGTATATGGTTTATGCGGATACTAATATAAATACAATTTTTGTCAAAGAAAATCTCTGGAAAAGATAATAAAATGGTAGTAATTAAGCTTCAGGGAGGTTTAGGGAACCAAATGTTTCAATATGCCATTGCGGCTATTCTTGCAAAAAAGAATAAAACAAAAGTTATTATTGATGATTCGATATTTAATATCAGGGAGAAAACATTGGGTTACACTCCACGAGATTTTGAACTTTCTATTTTTAAAAAATCTTTCAACTTTGCAAAAAATAGTGATTTACTTTTGTTTGAAAAACCATCAGTTTTAAATAAAATCAAGAGAAAGATTCAATTAAATTATCCTAAAATTAGTACCGAACCACCGTTTGGTTTTTTGCCTAATTTAAATCAGGTGAAGGCACCGGTTTACCTTAAAGGTTATTTTCAAAGTTATCTGTATTTTTCTGGATTTGAAGATTTTGTGATGGATTTGTTTCAATTTCCAATTGATAATTTATCAAAAGAAAATCTTGATTTAATTCCTGTTTTAAAAAATAAAAACACTGTTGCAATTCATATTCGAAGGGGTGATTATATAACCGATGCCCAAACAAACCAATTTCATGGTACATGTAGTATGGATTATTATCTAAAAGGAATTGCAGCAATTACTTCTAAAATTAAAAACCCAATGTTAGTTTTTTTTTCAGACGATTCAGCTTGGGTAAAAAATAATTTCGAAAAGGTACCTTTTGACAAAATATTCATCAGTCATAATAAAGGCGCAAACAGTTGGATTGATATGTATTTGATGAGTATTTGCTCGCACAATATAATTGCAAATAGTTCTTTTAGTTGGTGGGCAGCTTGGTTAAATAGAAATAAAGATAAAATTATTGTTGCACCAAAAAAATGGTTTGAAGGTGTTAATATTGACTCAAAATTAATATTGCTTGATGGATGGATAACGAAATAAATAATAAAAAAATATCTGTTATTATGCCAGCGTATAACGCAGGTCTGTTTATTGATAATGCTATTCAATCGGTTGTTAATCAAGTTTATAATAATTGGGAATTAATCATTGTTGATGATGGTTCGACAGATGATACAGCTAGTAAAGTATTGCCGTGGTTAAGTTTAGACAGTCGGATACATTATTTTTATCAAGAAAACAGTAAACAAGGTAAAGCTAGAAATCATGGCATATCTTTATCCCAAGGGACATATTTAGCCTTTTTGGATGCAGATGATTTGTGGTTGCCTGAAAAATTAAGTGTTCAAATTTTAGAGATTCAAAAACACAATGTTGATCTCGTTTTTTCGAATACGTATGTTTTTAATGATTATGAAAGTGAGAATTTGTCTCAAAAAATGAATGTTCCAACGGATATTTTTTATGACATAAACTCAGTACCATTGTTTCTAGAAGATAATAGAATCCCCATTTTAACGGTTTTAGTAAAAAAAACAAAAGTAATTGCGGTTGGAGGTTTTTCGGAGTCATTAGAAATTCAAAATGCAGAGGATTATCATCTTTGGTTAAAGTTATTGTTGGAGGATAATGTTTTTTATTCCTCTAAATTTATTTCTGCAAAGTATAGATTGCATAACAATTCTGCAACTTCAAAGGATAAAGAAGGTATGAATATACTATTGGCCCTTTATTTTGATTTATTATTAAAATATCCAAAGTGCAAATGTGAAATTCAAACTCAATTGAAATTGAAATTCAAACGTATTTACAAAACCAATCTTTTTACTAAGCTGGAATTGGCACTTTGGATTAAAAAAAACACAAGGTATCTACAGAAATCTAAATTCAGGCATTTTTATTTACTTTTAAATTTTATATTCCCAACCAAATTTACCAAACGGCTTTTAATACATGTATTAAATGAATAAAATATCTGTAATCGTTCCTTGTTATAATCAAGCTCAATATTTACCTGAGGCTTTACAATCAATAGCGGGTCAATGTTTTTATAAATGAATCTAATAAATTTTCCTTCCATATCGGTTATAATTCCAGTATATAATGTAGCAGCTTATATCGAGGAAGCTGTGAATTCAATTCTGAATCAAACTATACAAGATTTCGAAATTATTATTATTGATGATTGCTCGACTGATGGTACAATTGATATTTTAGAAAGCATAAAAGATGCAAGAATAAAAATCTTCAAAAAAGATAAAAACAAAGGATTAATTTATAGTTTAAATTTTGGTTTTAAAATTGCTCAAGGAAAGTATATTGCACGGATGGATGGTGACGACATTAGTTTGCCTACTCGATTTGAGAAGCAATTAGATATGTTAGAAAACAATTCAGATATCAAAGTATGTGGATGTTGGTTGCAACGATTTGGTAATAGTGATAAAATAATTAAGCATAGAGAGCATCATGATGAAATTGTTGCTCAGCTTTTATTAAATTGTTCGATGAGTATTGGAGCTACTATGTTTGAAAGGGCAACCTTTGCCGAGATTGTCTTTGATCAAAAAAAAAAGCACGTTGAAGATTATGATTTTTGGGCTAGAGTGGCTTGGTTAGGTAATTTTTATAACATACAAGAAGTTTTATATTATTACAGAGCGCATGAAACTCAAGTAACCTATTTGTATACTGCTATTCAAAGACAAGCAGATGTTGGAATCAAATTGTTTTTATTTAAAAAGTTGCAATATAACTCAATAATTTATTCGGATGAATTAATAACAAAGATGCTATTGTTAGACAAACAAATCGCTCTAGGTGAATTCAAGTTGTTTTTTAAATGGATAAAAGTGCTAAATCATTTAAATAGTAAGAGTAATATTTATTCAGGGGTTGAATTAAAAAATGTTTTAGAGGTTTTGAAAAGAACGGTTTTGTTCTCGATATATTTTAAAAAAACTTCAATTGGAATTACAAAAAAATGGAGAATCAAGGCGTTGTATTATTTGTCATACAATGATCTGGTTTTTATACTATCTTTAAAAAGTAGAGAGATGTTTAAAAAAATAACTTGCTAATAATGAAACATGAAAATATTTCTTGTGACTCAAAATTTGGATTATCATTTTTACGTATTATAGCAACTTTTTCGGTTATTGTAATTCATGTTGCGGGTCCTTTGGTTGTTAGATTTAGTCAGATTCCAAATTTTGAGTGGCATGTAGCTAATTTTTATGATAGTGTAAGTAGGTATTCAGTTCCTGTTTTTTTTATGATAAGTGGTGCATTGATACTACGTAAAGATTATGAATTATTTGATTTTTTAAAAAGAAGATTTGGGAAAATTATTATTCCATTTCTATTTTGGTCTTTGTTATATAGCCTTTTAAATCGTTATGTTTTTAATGATGATTCTTTTAGTGTAGTTAAAATAATAAGAGATGTTTTTTATGGTTCTATGTATCATTTATGGTTTGTTTATGCTTTATTAGGAGTCTATTTAACTGTTCCAGTTTTAAGAAGATGGATTAAAAATGCACCACAAAAAGAAATTTTATATGTGTTAATTATTTGGATGATAACGATAATGCTAACCATACCAAAATTAAATATTTATTTTCCTAAAATAGATTTCATTTATTTTTCTGGTTTTATTGGTTATTTTATTTTAGGTTATTATCTGTCATTATTCAAGTTTCCAAAAAAGCTATCGCTTATTCTTATTTTTTTAGGATCACTGATTACAATTGTAGGTACTTATTATTTTACAGAAAAAAATAGTAAGTTTTATTACTACTTTTATGAATATTTATGTTTAAATACACTTATGGTAAGTTCTGGATTTTTTTTATTGTTTAATAGGATACAATGTAATAAACCCAAAATTAAATCCTTTATGTTACATTTAAATGGAACATGTTTTGGAATTTATTTAATGCATCCATTACTATTACAATTGTTTGAACTAATTGGTTTCAATGTGAATATTACCAATTCAGTTATTAGTATTTTATTAATAGCTTTTACTTGTTTTCTGGTTTGCGGAGGTGTAGTTTTTAGTATTAAAAAGCTAAAATATGGACATTTAATTACTTAATTAAATTTTTAAAATATCGTTGTTGTTTTAAACCATGAGTATGGCAAAGAATATAGTTTTTAAAGTACCTGAATTTCCTCAGATTTCAGAAACTTTTATTGTTGCTCAAATTGTAACTGCAATACAATTGGGATATGATGTTAAAATACTTGTGCGAAGAATTGCAAATGTAGATCCCAAATCTTGTTTTGATTTAATTGAGGAATATGATTTAATGAGTAAAGTAATAGTAGAGGATTATAAACGGCCCAATAATAAAATATTTAGACTTATAAAGTGGTTTGGGGTTTTAAGTGCTAACCTATTAGATCTTCCATTTATATTAAAATATTACAAAGAGTATTCTAAATTTAGTTTAACCCATCTTTTTGAATGGGTTTTTTATAAACAGTTTATTACGTACGAAATCGTTCACATTCAATTTGGGAATAATAAACATCCCATCGATAAATTAAAAAAAACGGGATATTTTAAACCAAAGGTGATCTTAACTTTTCATGGTCACGATGCTTTTTTTCCTCTAAATGGTTTTATCGAAAACAATGGGTATTATGATGACTTATTTAAATATGCCAACATAATTACGGCTAATACTCCGTATTTAGCCGATAAAGTATTGGAGTTAGGTTGCCCATCAGATAAACTCATTGTTATCCCCGTCGCGGTAGACACAGCGTTTTTTAAACCTAAAAAGAATAATAATAAAGTTTCTAAAACTTTAAAATTAATTACGGTAGGCAGATTAGATATAGTAAAGGGTCAGTCTTTTTGTATTGAAAGTATGAAATTGTTGATTCAAAAAGGATTTGATGTTACTTTAAAGATAATCGGTGAAGGGACTGAGCAAAAAAATTTAGAAAATCTAATCAAAAAATATGATTTAGCCAATTATGTGTTTTTAAAAGGTAGCCAATCTAGAGAAGAAATTCGGACTGCATTATGGGATCACGATGTTTACCTCCTTACCGGTCAAGCTACAGTTAGCGGGTTAAGAGAAAGTCAAGGGCTAGCAACTATAGAAGCCCAAGCATGTGGTTTACCCGCTATAGTTTTTGATTCGGGAGGAGTAAAATATACTATTCACGATAAAATAACTGGTTTTATCTGTGACGAATTTGATGTTGATAGAGTGGTTGAGAAAGTTGAACTTTTCTATCAAAATAGAGAATTAATTAATGATATGGGGGCGCAAGCTGCTGTTTTTGTTAAAAATGAATATGCTCAAAATGAAATTGATAAAAAGTGGGAAATAATATACAGTACGTTGTCCGATGAGAATTAATAATTTAGTCTCTATAATAGTTCCTTGTTACAATCAAGGTCAATTTTTAAATGAAACTTTAGAATCCGTTTTTAATCAAACCTATTCTAATTGGGAATGCCTGATTATTAATGACGGTAGTACAGATAATACTGAAGAAATAGTTAACGAATGGGTAAATAAAGATAGTCGTTTTATATATTATTATAAAAAAAATGCAGGAGTAAGTGCTACACGTAATTTTGGATTGCAAAATGTTAAAGGAGCATTTATTCAATTTCTTGATTCAGATGATTTAATTACGGTTAATAAAATATCGGATTCAATTAGTGATATTAAGTTAAATGATGTTGATATAGTATGTACTGATTATTTAATGTTTTCTAAATCAGTTAGTAATCCACAACCTCCCTTTTCTAAGTTAGATAATTATGAATTTAATTTTTATAATCTAGCAAGGTATTGGAATAATGGTTTTACAGTTCCCATTCATTGTTGGTTTTTTAAAGCTAGCTTATTCGAAAACATTCAATTTCCAGTAGTTTTAACAGCACAGGAAGATTGGGTAGTCTGGTTATTGGTTTTTAAAAATTCTCCAAAAACATTGTATATTCCTCAATCACTTGCTTTTTATCGTTTGAATC
>NZ_JAQWTM010000398.1 GCF_029242675.1 Flavobacterium sp. | reverse complement strand
TATCTGACTTAGACGAATTGCTCTTTGCAATACAAAAGCGATTTGATTATGATTTTTCTAATTATTCTAAAGCGTCAATGCTTAGGAGAATTAATCGGTTTATGGACTTAAACGGAATGAAAAATAGTGTGGATTTGACCTTTGAGCTTGTCAATAATCCCATCATTTTTAAAACGTTTATTAACGAAATTGTAGTGAATGTTAGTGAGTTTTTTAGAGACCCTAGTTTTTACAAATCATTAGTAGATAGCGTTTTTCCCTATTTAGACAGCTATCCTAATATTACTATTTGGAGTGCAGGCTGCTCTTTTGGTGAAGAGACGTACTCACTCAATATTTTATTAAAAGAAAACAACCTTATTCATAAAACACGATTATACGCCACTGACATTAGCAGTAATGCAATCGAAAAATCGCGCAAAGGCATATACTCTAACATCAACTTTAAAGAATACACTAAAAACTATTTTGACTGTGGTGGAAAAAACTCTTTAAACGATTATTTCGTATCTGATGGAAGGGATTCAATTATTAATTCAGAATTAAAGGAAAACATATTATTTACCAATCATAATTTAGTTACTGACGGCGTGTTTAAGGAATGCCAACTTATATTATGCCGCAACGTATTAATCTACTTTGATAATGAATTACAAGACAAAGTTTTAAAACTATTTTACGCTAGTTTACCTATTCATGGTTTCTTAGTGTTAGGTAAAAAAGAATCATTACGTTTTAGTAGTATTTATGATAATTTTAAAGAGATCGATGCAAATGAGAAAATATATCAAAAAATAAAATAATGGCAGAGGTAATTCTTATTGGTGGATCAGCAGGCGCATTCAATTGTATAATCTCAATTTTAAAAGGAATTGACAGATCATTAGATATACCTATTGTTGTCATTTTACATCGATTAAAAAACGCCGAAACTAACTTTGAATCTATTTTAAAAATGAATACCCATTATACTGTAAAAGAAATCGAAGATAAAGAACCCATTCAAAGGGGAATGCTCTACACAGCACCGCCAGACTATCACGTATTCCTGGAAGAGGATCGTACTCTTTCATTGGACGTTTCTGAAGCCGTAAATTATAGCCGCCCTTCAATAGATGTGATTTTTGAATCTTTTTCTTTGGTATTGAAAGAAAAATGCATGGGTATCCTTTTATCAGGAGCGAATGGTGATGGAGCAAAAGGTTTGCAACTCATGGCTGAATTAAATGGTACAACAGTCATACAAGATTGCATAGAAGCTGACTTTAATAACATGCCCAAAGCTGCAAAAGCTAGATACAAACAACACCAAGAACTAACCATAGAAAATATTATAAAATTACTTAATAATGAGTACAAGTAAAAAAAAGCACACTTTATTATTGATTGACGACATGCCAGCCAATTTGATTTCTTTAAAAAGTATGCTAGAAAATGAGAACCGAGAAATCATTTGTTGCTTATCTGCCAATGAAGGCCTACAAGTATTATTAAAAGAAAAAATTTCTTTAATTCTAGTAGATGTTCAAATGCCAGAAATGGATGGTTACGAATTTGTGGAAATTATAAAACAACACCCTAATACCTCTAATATCCCCACAATTTTTGTAACTGCAATAAGCGATGAACCAAAACATATTAATAAAGCATATGATTTAGGAGCTATTGATTTTTTATTTAAACCATTAGTAACTGAGGTAACTCGAAAAAAAGTAGAATCATTTCTTAAAATTTGGGATTATGACCAAGAATTAAAAAAAGTAAACGACCAACTGCTGCAAAAAAATAAAGAACTAGAACAATTCGCTAACATAATTGCTCACGATTTAAAAACCCCACTAGGCAACATTAAATCATTGATAGAGTTTATTGAGGAAGATCACATTCTAGACCTAAACGAAGGTGCTTCAGATTTATTTGAAATGGTAAAATCATCCGCATCTTCCATGTCAAAATTAATTGATGATTTGCTTTATTATTCTAAAAATGTAGAGAATAACGAAGGGAAAATGGCTGTACAAATTGAAGCAGAAGTCGATGCTGTCATTAAATTAATCCGTATTGATAACGAGATTCAAATTGATAAAATTAATTTAAATCACAGGATAGCGTTTCAACCCATCGCCTTTAAACAAATTATTCAAAATTTAATTTCGAATGCCATTAAATACAACGATAAGGAAATAACTAAAATTACGATTACCTACTCCCAAGAAGAAAGAACGATTACAATCCAAGATAATGGACCTGGTATTCCAGCAGGACAAGAAACAAAAGTCTTTGACATGTTTTATACTTTAGGCCAAACTTCAAGAGGTGATTCAAGTACAGGAATTGGATTGAACCTAGTAAAAAAATTAGCGGAACGCAATAACGCAACGGTCCATTTTAACACGAATAGATCAGAAGGAACTGAAGCTGTTATATCCAATATAGAGCAACGTTAAAAATAGCTTAAAATGCAAAAAAAGGAATTAGATGAACTCTAATTCCTTTTTTTATAGTAGCGATCAAAAAAAAAACCACCTAACAAAGTTAGATGGTTTTACGATGAGCCGGCGGAGGGACTCGAACCCACGACCTGCTGATTACAAATCAGCTGCTCTAGCCAACTGAGCTACGCTGGCGTCTCATTTCGAGTGCAAATATAATGATGAATTTTAATTCTCCAAAGTAAAAGTTATTTATTTTAAAATTCTTTTTTTACCTCTAAAAAAGAGCCAAAATAAAAAAACCACCTAACAAAAGTTAGATGGTTTTACGATGAGCCGGCGGAGGGACTCGAACCCACGACCTGCTGATTACAAATCAGCTGCTCTAGCCAACTGAGCTACGCTGGCGTCTCATTACGGGTGCAAATATACAGATCAATTCGTGTTTTCCAAATAAAATCTATATTTTTTTATCGTTTTTTTCAACTACAATTCGTTGATTTTAGCAATCAATTGATTTGCAGTTTGTTCCAATTCTACATTGATTTGTTTGAAGTGTGCTTTTTTGTTTTCAACATTTTTAGCATTCACTTTTGCGATCAAAACATCAAAAGCAGCGATAGCTTCGTCAATTAAATCATTAGTTTCTGTTGTTGGTTTTCCAGTTGTAGAAATTTCGAACAAGTAAACTGCTTCAATAATATCTCCAAGTACGTAGTTAATGTCTTTTTTTAAATTCTTAACGTTTGCCATTTTTATTTAAATTTTAATTTGCGTTTGCAAAAGTACATATAATCTTTCTATTAGCGACTATGAAATGTAAATTTCTAAAATTGAAGCTTTTCCATTTAAAAGATAGGATGGAATCGCGGCTGGAATCAAAACCGTATCACCTGTTTCATAGCGGTAACTAACAGCATCATAGTCAATTGTAAAACTACCTGCTACACACATATAAACTCTAAAAGAAGCAGTAGTTTTATCCACTAGTAACTCCCCATCTAGCGGAATAAAATTAGTTGTAAAATAAGGACAGTCCACAATAGTGTTCGACTCGTTAACCAAATCCGTATATGGTTTGCGAGTATCAATTTTATTATAATTAATTGCATCTAATGCTAAATCAATATGCAACTCTCTTGTAGCTCCATTAGCATCTTTTCTATCAAAATCATATAAGCGATACGTGATATCGGATGTTTGTTGAATTTCGGCTATTACCAATCCAGCTCCAATAGCATGTACGGTTCCTGTTTCAAGAAAAAAAGCATCTCCTTCCTTAACTTTTACAGTATCAAGAAGAGAAAGCAATTGTTTATTATCTAAATGCGCTACATACTCAGCTGCATTAGAATCTTTTTGAAATCCTACAATAAGACGCGCATCAGCATCTGCTTGCATGACATACCACATTTCAGTTTTACCAAATGAGCTGTGTCTTTCTTGCGCTAAAGCATCATTTGGATGCACTTGAATAGATAAATCTTCCCTAGCATCAAGGAGTTTAAATAATAACGGAAACTGTTTGCCAAAAGTCTCATATACTGAACTACCAAGAACTTCTATTGGCGACGCATTGATAATATCTACAAGTGTTTTCCCTTTTAGAGCACCATTAGATATCACACTTATGTCACCTTCAACAGCAGACAGCTCCCAACTTTCTCCTGTAGTATTTGAGCTAATGGATTTATTAAGAAGTGTTTTTAGCTTTTCTCCTCCCCAAATTCTCTCTTTTAAAATGGGTACAAACTGTAAAGGGTATAAATACATACTAAAGATTTATTAAGGCAACACCTAGATTAAAGACAACAAAGATAGGTACTGATTTTTACTTTACAGCGCTTTTAATAGCTCTTAGTGCTTTTGGAATATGATTAGCAGCCATCATATTATTGAAAATCATAATAATAATTCCGTTTTTGTCCGCTACGTACGTAACTCTACCCGGCAACATACCAAACAAAGCTTTTGGTACTCCAAATAGTTTTTGGATTTTTTTATTCTCATCAGATAGCAGAATAAACGGTAATTTATATTGCTTTTGGAATTTTTCATGAGAGGCTAGACCATCGCTACTGATTCCGATAACTTCAGCACCTAATAGTTGAAAATCCTCATATCTATCTCTAAAACTACAAGCTTGAGCTGTACATTGAGAGGTGTTATCTTTTGGATAAAAATAAATAACTACAGGCGTTTGACCAACTACTGATGAGCTGGAAAAAGTAGAACCATCTACTCGCAATGCTGAAAAATCAGGAATTTTATCTCCTACTTGTAGTGCCATTATATTCCTTTATAAGTTACAAAATTGCGTGGTGTTTCATAGAGAACAACTTCTAGATCAAATATTTCTTCCATTTTGACCCTTAGTTTATTCCAAATCACAACCGCTATATTTTCGGCTGTTGGATTTAAATCTTGAAAATCAGGAACGTCTAAGTTCAGGTTTTTGTGATCAAATTTATTTTCTATTTCTTCTTTGATCAGATCAGCCAAGATTTTTACATCCAGTACAAAACCAGTTTCAGGATCTATATCACCGGTTACATTAACGATTAATTCGTAATTATGTCCATGATAATTAGGGTTATTACACTTACCAAAAATAAGGTCGTTTTTTTCAAAAGTCCAATCTTTTCGATATAATCTGTGCGCTGCGTTAAAATGTGCTTTTCTACTTATTGTAACCCTCATCGTGATTTATTGTTATAAAAAATTATAGAAACCTTTAAATTTTGTGGTCTTCCAAGAAATGATAGAATTCATCAAAAATAATCTTGAACCACACTGTATATTGCTCTGGAGAAGAAACCATATCTGCTTTGACGTCATCAATTCCCATCCATTTCCACGCTTCAACTTCTTCGGGATTTATTGACGGGGCTTCATTATAATAGCCAATCATCACATGATCCAATTCATGCTCTGTCAAGCCGTTATCAAACGGAGCTTTGTAGATAAAATGGAAAAGCTCTTTCAGTTCAGCCTTAAATCCCATTTCTTCGTATAAGCGACGGCTGCCCGCCTGAATATTGGTTTCACCAGCGCGTTGATGACTACAACAGGTATTAGTCCATAACAAAGGCGAATGATATTTATGATGCGCTCTTTGCTGCAGCATGATTTCATTTTTACTATTTAAAATAAAAACTGAAAAAGCGCGATGCAAAACTGCTTTTTCATGAGCTTCTAATTTTGGCATAAGCCCAATTTGTTCGTCTTGCTCGTTTACTAATATTACGTTTTCTTCTATCATAGGATTGTTTAGCCCAACAAAAATACAAAAAAAAGGCAGACATCATCGTGCCTTTTAACGTTCTATTTCGAATTGTTCAACAGTTGCTATTGTGGGTTTTTAATCTATTTTACAAAGTACAATCAATCAAATCTAAAATTTATTTCTACCATTTATCAAAGTTCAATTATTGCGTTTTACAAAGTTAAACGACAAAATCATAGTTGGCAATTCAGTATTCAAGTCAATCCTCTTTTAACTAGTACGACTTTACAGAAAAAACAAAACTAACTATCACAACTCCATAGCTTAAAAATAGTTTTTGCCTATATTTGTTTGATTCCCTTTAAGGTCAAACCGATAATAAAACGTTTCTAAACTAAACCAACATGAACAAAATTATAGCAAGTAGTATTCTTCTTCTAACAATCTATAGCGGTAACGCTCAAAACAGCGCATTAAAAACAAAGATCAGCACCAAAGCCAAGGCAATCGAATCCAAAGTAATTGAGTGGAGAAGAGACTTTCACCAGAATCCAGAATTGGGTAATCGCGAATTTAAAACTGCTGAAAAAATTGCTGCTCATTTACGATCACTTGGAATAGAGGTTCAAACTGGCGTTGCAAAAACAGGCGTTGTTGGAATATTAAAAGGGGGAAAACCTGGTCCTGTAGTAGCGCTAAGAGCCGATATCGATGCCTTGCCTGTAAAGGAAAGAGTAAACATTCCGTTTGCGTCAAAGGTGGAGGGAGAATATAACGGACAAAAGGTTAGCGTCATGCACGCTTGTGGTCACGACACTCATACCGCAATGCTCATGGGAACGGCAGAAGTTTTAGCCTCGATAAGAAAAGACCTAAAAGGAACTGTGAAATTTATCTTTCAACCTTCAGAAGAAGGTGCTCCTGATGGCGAAGAAGGTGGAGCCGAATTGATGGTAAAAGAAGGTGTTCTTTTGAATCCTAAAGTTGATGTTATATTTGGATTACATATTAATGCCCAAACTGAGGTAGGCACTATAAAATACCGTCCCGAGGGAACAATGGCTTCTTCTGATTGGTTCAAAATAAAGATTACTGGTAAACAAACACATGGTGCCTATCCTTGGTTGGGTATCGACCCAATTGTAACTGCTTCGCAAATTGTTCTTGGTTTGCAAACAATCATCAGTAGAAATCTAAATATCGCCGAAACTGGTGCAGTAATTAGTGTAGGTAAAATTGATGCTGGAGTTCGAAGCAATGTCATTCCTGAGGAATTGACCATGAACGGAACAATTCGCACCCTGAATAGTAACGTACAAGACATGATTCATAAAAGAGTAAAAGAAGTCGTAACCGCAATTGCAGAAAGCGCAGGAGCTCAAGCGGATATTGCTATTACAAAACAAACTCTGGTAACCTACAACGATCCCAATTTAACCGAAAAAATGCTACCAACATTGAGAGCTGTGGCAGGAAAAGACAAAGTACTATTTACTCCAGCTGTTATGGGAGCTGAAGATTTTTCATTTTACCAAGATAAAATTCCTGGTTTGTACTTCTTTATAGGTGGTGCTCCAAAAGGAAAACCAATTTCAGAAACGGCACCTCATCATACACCCGACTTTTATATCGATGAAAGCGGATTTGTATTGGGTGTAAAAACAATGGCAAATCTTGCCGTAGATTATATGGAAATGCAATCAAAAAAATAACTACCTAAACTACTTTTCCAGCGCTTACCAAAACGTAAAAGCTGGAAAAGTAAAAATTGATTTGATTAGTGATTTAACACGCTACCTCCTAATGAAGCAGCGATCATTTGCGCACATTTTTCCCCATCTATAGCAGCAGAAATGATTCCGCCAGCGTAACCCGCTCCTTCACCACAAGGATACAGTCCTTTTATTTGCAAATGCTCAAAAGTTATTGGATCTCGGGGGATACGAACCGGTGACGAAGTTCTTGATTCAGGTGCATGCAAGATAGCTTCGTTGGTCAAATAGCCCCGCATGTATTTTCCAAACTCCGTAAATCCCTCCCGTAATATTTGCGTTAAAAAACCAGGAAAAACTTGACCTAATTCCACTGATGTGGTACCAGGAACATATGATGTTTTAGGAATATCAGTTGAAATTTTCGTCTTTGTAAAGTCAATCATGCGCTGCGCAGGTACTTTTTGAGTTTCCCCTGCAAGCTGCCACGCTTTTTGCTCTATACTTTTTTGGAATTCTAAACCAGCCAGAGCACCATACTTCGCAAAAGGTTTATAATCTTCTAGTTTTAATTCAACTACAATTCCAGAGTTTGCAGTCGCTTGATCTCTTTTAGACGGCGACCATCCGTTAGTAACAACCTCGCCCGGACTTGTCGCACAAGGCGCAATTATTCCGCCGGGACACATACAAAAAGAGTACA
>NZ_JAQWTM010000385.1 GCF_029242675.1 Flavobacterium sp. | reverse complement strand
ACAAGGATGCAATAGCAATAGCGCACTGTGGAACGATCGATGCATGTTTTAGTAAAATTGTATTCCCTGCCATAATATTTGGCGCTGCAAATCGAACAACTTGGTAGAAAGGAAAATTCCATGGCATAACTCCAAATAGTACTCCAATAGGACTACTTCGAACAAAGGCTTCCCCCGAATCAGGATGTAGTTTTTTATCGGCTAAGAAGGTTTCGGCATTGTCAGCATAATAATCGAAAATATTGGCACTTAAATCAATTTCACTTTCAGATTGACTAATAATTTTACCCATTTCTAAGGTAATTAGTTTTGCTAAAGCTGCTTTCTTTTCGCGCATTAATTGGGCTACTTTATGCATTAGTTTGGCTCTTTCGCTAAAGCTTGTTTTTTTCCATTCTTGAAAGGTAGACGCCGCTTTTGCAACAGCTGCATCTACTTGTTTATCGGTCATTTCTTCAAATGTTTGAACTACTTTGTTAGTAGCTGGATTTGTTGTTTGTATTGACATGATTTTTGTTTTTAAGTTTTTGTAATTCTGGCGGTTTGATTTTGATTTAAAAGCCGACAAATAAATTAAGAGTAATTTGAAAAATGGCGTTGTTATTTAGTATTTGAAATAACAGGAATCGCTATTGAGTTGAAATACTATCACATGATTTTTGACAGTATATTATGAAAAGTAATCAGAGAAAATTAAAAAAAATAGCTGTAATGGACTGCTAAACAAGGGGGAGCTTCGCAAAAAGGAACGCTAAGATGTGGGCACAATACCCTTGAAAAATAGTTGGGTAAACTTCAGTGTTTGAGTACAACTTAATTTATATATCTAGCTAAATCTGCTTTGTAAAAAAGCGCTATTTTAAATTTTTTTTTCTATGAACTACATGAGTAATCTTGAATGTTAAAACAACTCATGTAGTTGGAGTTTTAGCTTAGATAATTGTTAATTAGCTGTGCTATAGTTTTTGTTTGGAACCTTTATTTTCCAAGCTTCGCTTTTCCTTGAGCAATCAGCTCTTTTCCTTCTGCTTTTAAACTTTCGTATTTATCAGTGAAGGTGTCCAAAAGATCAGCTGCTTTGTTTCTGGCATCCTCTGTGTAGTCAGCTCCTTTTCTTTTTATTTTTTTGCGGGTTCTGCTTCCTTTATCTGGTGCATATAATACGCCAAGCAATGCTCCAGCTGCAACACCACCTAAAAATCCCAATAGTGCTTTATTATTTTTCATAATGTATTTTTTTTAAAGTTTTTTTCCTTGAATAAGTCTTAGTAAAATGGCTATGATTGCGATTACTAGTAAAATATGAATGATAGATCCTGCACTGTAGGCAAAAAATCCAATTGCCCAAAAAAGTACCAAGATAACAGCGATGGTGTAAAGTAAATTGCTCATAATATATGATTTAAGGATTGATATGTATTGAAAAAAGTAACAGTAATAGCTTTACCATTTCTTCTTTACAAAGTTCGCTAACTTAGAAGAGGTATATCTTATAGTACTTTTGGCAAATGTTATAATATTTGCACATTTTGAAAGAAGTGCACTATAAGCTTTACCTAAATTTCTAAAAAAAAAGGACTGCTGATTAACTCAGCAGTCCTCACCAAAACCAAAACCAAACCTAAAGTGTGCCTATAAAAGCATCACTTTATTCTATATTTCTGAGATATACTACGTCTTAATTGTACAATAAATCCTCGTAAATTAAGCTTCGTCCTTAGTAGTTCGAACTAAACTAATCCCCGAACTGAAAAAGATAAGACCCAAGACACCATAAATTACTAACGATTTAATATCTTGATTACTTCCTGATGTACTACTAAATACTACTGCATCATATATCAAAGCGGCTATCCCTAACGTTGTTAAAATAGCTCCAAAAATTCTTTTAAGATTCATAATTTTATATTTTTAATTATTGCTATAAAATAGTTATAACAAGGGTAATGGTTTGAATTATTGTTTACTTAGTTAAGTTCACAATACCTCTATAGTTTGTAAAAACCATATTATAATGGCTATAGCAACTGCAGTATTAAATATTTTTTTTAAAACACCATCAAACGGTAAATAGGTATTGATAATCCACAGCACTAAGACAGCTACAATAACAACGGCTAAAATGCTTAGAAAAAACATGATTGACTTTTTTTGGAATTTCTATAAATCAAAGGTAAGTCATCCACTTGCATACTGTTTTATACAATTATTATAAAAAGTTATACTATTTACAGTTTTGGGTTTTCGGTTTAATTTGAGGTAAAAAGCAGCCCATCTTGGGTATCTTAATTTAGATTATGTAAGACTTACGACATTAAGTAAGGTTATAAAGCTGCAATTTCGTTGCTTGTAGGGTAGGTGGTACTACTATCTGATTTATAAGTTGTAGTATAATAGTTTTGTTTGTTTATAGCGGTGAAATTTCCAATTTGGCTACTAAAAACATTACTTTTTCCAACAATATTGTAGCGAATGGATTGAATGTCTTGCTTTTTTAAAAGCTGCATTTCAGCGGTTGTAAAAGTGAAGAAAGATGTAATTTGATTGCCTGCATTTTCAAAATTCCCTTTGTCTGTACAAGTCAAAATAGCACCGTTAGTAAGATAAATGTAAACGGTACCTTTAATAATAAATTCAGGGTTGCTAGAAAGGGAACTTAGTTTTAGCAAGCCTCCATTTTCTGTTTTTGCAACTTGTACAGTCAGCTCACCACTAAGGGCATAGTTGGGACAAATAAAATTCCAATTCGAAGTCGCAGGATATACTTTTCCGCCTTTTATGGTCATCGTATTTTGACCAAAAAAAACGATAGGGAATAATAGAAAAAGAAGCGTTATTTTAGAAATCATTGGTTGAGTGTTAAAAAGAATCTTTCCAATCCATTGTTTTGATGGCAGATAACTGGTTCGCATTATTCATAAAAACACGTAGCTCTTTATTGGCTACTTTTTTACTGTATAAGGCTTTAAAGCGGAATATAGTACTTTGATCATTTGGGTTTTGATACACTTCGACTAATTTTAAATCTTGGAAAGTTCCATACCATTGCCTGTATTTGCCGCAAGTTTTACTTAACTTTTCTAATGTTATGTTATTGATTACTGATTGTGTTGCTTCTGAGGTAGTAAAAGGCTTAAATTTAGAGGTGTTACATGTCATTAAAATACGCTTACCAAGGTCGTAGGCTTTGTCTTTTTGAGTGGAGCTGACAGAGGATAGCGCTACCTGCACTGTTTTAAGTTCTTCAATTTCGACCGTTTGTACTGGTTTTTTGGATTTACAACCTACCAAAACAATCAACGTAAGTAAGACTACTATTTTTTTCATTCCTTCTAATTTATTTTTAGTAAAAGATTTGGATTTGGACAATTTTCTAGATAAAATGTTAAGTTAGATTGGCTGCATACTCCTGGATAATCTCCTTTATAATCTCCCATGTCATTAATAATTTGAAAATGGAGGTGAGGAGCATAATCTCCGTTACAGCGGCTTCACCAAGTGTTGCAATAACTTCTCCTTTTTTGAATTCTTGTCCTATTGCACTATTTGCTATACTTTCTAACGACAAATGACCATATAAAGTATAAATAGTGTGATTTTCGACTTGATGCTCTAGAATTAGAGTGGGACCGTAATTACCCAAGCTGTCATTGTTTTGAAAACTATGCACTTTACCATCTAAAGCAGCCAAAACGGAGGTACCGGCATTAATCCAAAGATCGAGTCCTATATGGATATTACGCTCTTCGGTTTCATCATCCTTAAATACAGTGCTACGTTTATATAAATTACGCTGCTCATTGTAACCGCCGTAGGCTACCTTAGCATTATTAGTACTTAAATAAGCACTAATGAACTGCTCGTATTCATTCGAATTGGATAAGGGTATGGTTTGTAAAGCAACGTTAGTACTACTTAAGTCTAACGGGTAATATGAACTGTATGGGATGTTTTGGTCAATAACTTTAACGTCTTTTATGTTTTCTAGGATGCTATGTAAGGTTGTCATTCTTGTTGAATTTGGTTTGAGCCCTAAAATAAATAAAAAAAAACCAACATAAAAAATTTATGTTGGTTTTATAAAGTTTTGTTTACAGTTTTATCCTTTGCTTCAGCAAAAGAGCCTCGAAGTAAAAAGAGCTGTTTGTAGATAAGCGTTTATTTTACAGCTAATAAATCTACAAATTCAATCACAGGATCAGAAGCTAATAAATCGCCAGCATGCTCCATTAATTTGGCTGCGATTTCACCTTCTAAATGAGATTTTCGGCCTGCTTCAGTTTCAAAAGTATCAAATATCCCAAAAGTAGAGGGTCCTATCTGCCATCCGTACCATTTTACCGTTTCTTGTTCTTCAACTGCAATTGGTAGTGCACTTTTTAAAAAGGCAGCTACTGCTTCTTCTTTTCCTGGCTTCGCTTCTAAACGAGCGAGTAATGCGTATTTTTCCATAATGTAATGATTAATTTATAGTTACGTAATCCTGTGATCTTTTAATAAAATCAGCTATTTACTATGTGAAAGATAATTAATTTACTAGGAGCTTCATGTTAAACAAATAACAAAAAAAAGCCAATATATTAAAAATACTGGCTGTTAAGAAGGTGTTGTAATTTTTTACCTTTATTTTTTAATTTCTACTTTAGATTCTTTCCCTCCGCCAACAGATATACTCGTTGAGTTTGTTCCTTTTGAGGTATTGATATCTACACCATCAGATCCAATTTTAATGGAAGTACTGTCTTTAGCTGGTTCCACCGCAGGAGGACTAACTTCAATTGTTTGTTCGATTGTAGTAGGTTCTGCTTCTTTGTCTTTGCATGAAACTAGAGCTACTAAACATAATCCTGCGACTAAATAGGTTGTTTTTTTCATATTTTTTTTCTTTAATTTATTAAATAACTAAAAACAAGGTACACTAATTATTTCTATAAAAAAAATCCTGCTCGATAGTGAGCAGGATTTCTGTGTTTATTATGATGCGATTTAGTATAAATTTGGAAACTGAGATGGATTCGCCTCGTTCATCATCGCATATACTTTTTCGTAAATATCTTCAGCAGATGGTTTTGAGAAGTAATCTCCATCTGTACCATACGACGGTCTGTGTGCTTTCGCGGTTAACGTTTGAGGTTTACTGTCTAAATATTGATAACCGTTCTGCTTTTCTACTATTTGTTGCATAATGTAAGCCGATGCTCCACCAGGTACATCTTCATCAATTACTAATAATCTATTTGTCTTAGCAACACTTTTTACAATCTCTTCATTAATATCAAAAGGAAGTAATGATTGGACATCTATGATTTCACAATCGATTCCTATTTCAAGTAACTCTTTTGCCGCTTGCTCTACTAATCGCAAAGTGGATCCATAAGAAACTAGCGTAATGTCTTTTCCTGTTTTTAAGGTTTCAATAACTCCAATAGGGGTTTTGAACTCTCCATAATTTAATGGCATTTTCTCTTTTAAACGGTAACCATTCAAGCATTCAATCACTAAAGCTGGTTCATCACATTCTAACAAGCTGTTGTAGAATCCTGCTGCCACAGTCATGTTTCTTGGAACTAATACATGAATTCCTCTTACGGCATTAATGATCATTCCCATTGGAGAACCCGAATGCCAGATTCCTTCTAGTCTATGACCACGAGTTCTTATAATTAGTGGTGCTTTTTGTTTTCCGACGGTTCTATATTGCAGTGTCGCTAAATCATCACTCATGATTTGAATAGCATACAGTAAATAGTCTAGATACTGAATTTCAGCAATAGGGCGTAAGCCACGTAGTGCCATTCCAATCCCTTGACCAATGATAGTGGCTTCACGTATTCCTACATCTGCTACACGGAGTTCACCATACTTCTCCTGCATTCCTTCCAATCCTTGATTCACATCGCCAATTGCTCCCGCATCTTCTCCAAAAATTAAGGTTTCAGGATATTTGGTAAAGATGGCATCGAAGTTATCCCTTAAAATCATGCGACCGTCAGTGTCTTCAATAGCATTCTCTGGATAAACAGGTGCGACTGCAGCTACTTTGTATACATTGTCTGTAGATTGAGAATATAAATTACTTCCAAATGAATATTCATTTTTCGCTGTATACTTCTTGATCCATAAAGCTAGCTCTTCTTGTCCTGCTTCGTTTACTAATAAACGCAATGATTTTCGAGCGGCAATTAAAATCTCTTTTTTCAAAGGATCTTTGATACCTTTAATTTGAGCTACTTGCTTTAAAATACCTTCTTTATTGGTGCTAGTTTGAGCTACTTTTTCTAAAAGAGCAATAACTTCTTTTTGTTCTTCTACTATTGGAGCAATAAAATTAGCCCAAGCAGCTTTTTTACCCTCTACAACCTCTTTTTTAGCGCTAATATCAATTAGTTCTAATTCTTCTTGAGAAGCGATATTGATGGCAATCATCCATAAACGCATTTGTCTAATACAGTCAAAATCTCTTTCCCATGCTAAGCGATCTCCATCTTTATAACGTTCATGTGATCCCGAAGTGGAGTGTCCTTGTGGCTGTGTCAATTCATTTACGTGA
The DNA here is from genome assembly GCF_029242675.1 of Flavobacterium sp. Taxonomy (GTDB): domain Bacteria; phylum Bacteroidota; class Bacteroidia; order Flavobacteriales; family Flavobacteriaceae; genus Flavobacterium. The sequence continues at coordinate 584 of NZ_JAQWTM010000385.1, read as the reverse complement.
ACTAAAACAGGAACGTGCTCTTCTCTAGCAATGGTCGCTGCTTTTTCATAGGTTGCAATCAAATCAGTATAATCCCATCCTTTTACTCTTAAGATTTCATACCCTTTGTGTTCGCTATCACGTTGGTATCCTTTTAAAATCTCCGAAATATTTTCTTTGGTAGTTTGATGTCTAGCATGCACTGAGATTCCGTATTCGTCATCCCAAACACTTATAATCATAGGAACCTGTAATACGCCTGCTGCATTAATGGTCTCAAAAAACAATCCTTCGGATGTACTTGCATTCCCTATGGTTCCCCAAGCCACTTCGTTTCCATTAACTGAAAAATTAGCTTTATTGGTGATTCCTTTTACTTGTCGGTATATTTTAGATGCTTGCGCTAAACCTAATAAACGAGGCATTTGGCCTGCAGTAGGAGAGATATCAGCACTAGAGTTTTTTTGTTCTGTTAAGTTTTTCCATGATCCATCGGCGTTTAAACTGTGTGTGGCAAAGTGACCACCCATTTGTCTTCCCGCTGACATAGGTTCCTGTTCAATCGAAGTATTCCCGTACAATCCAGCAAAAAATTGCTCAATTGT
>NZ_JAQWTM010000357.1 GCF_029242675.1 Flavobacterium sp. | reverse complement strand
ATACAATCAATTTCTGCATTTTACAAAATAAATTTTAAAAAATGTTTTATTTTATCTATTGACTTGATATGACTACCTTTGTGGCATAAATTATAGTAGAAATGTCACATAAAGCAGGTTTTGTAAATATCATAGGTAATCCAAACGTTGGGAAATCAACGTTAATGAATGCCTTTGTTGGAGAACGATTGTCAATAATCACTTCAAAAGCACAAACAACACGTCATAGAATTTTAGGAATTGTAAACGGAGAAGATTTTCAAATGATCTTGTCAGACACGCCAGGAATCATCAAACCGGCATACGAAATGCAAGAATCGATGATGAATTTCGTAAAATCAGCGTTCGAGGATGCTGATATTTTGATTTACATGGTCGAAATAGGGGAGCAGGATTTAAAAGACGAAGCGTTTTTTAATAAAATCATTCATTCTAAAATCCCTGTTTTATTGTTATTAAACAAAATCGATAATTCTAATCAAGAACAATTAGAGCAACAAGTGGCTTTTTGGTCTGAGAAAGTGCCTAATGCCGAAATATATCCAATATCAGCATTGAAGAACTTTAATGTACCTGAGGTTTTTCAGCGTATCATTTCGCTTTTGCCTGAATCACCTGCTTATTATCCAAAAGACCAATTAACAGACAAGCCGGAGCGTTTCTTTGTTAATGAGACTATTCGTGAAAAAATCTTGTTGAACTACAGTAAGGAAATTCCATATGCAGTTGAAATCGTTACGGAGGAGTTTTTTGAAGATGAAAAAATAATCCGCATTCGTTCCTTAATAATGGTTGAGCGCGAAACTCAAAAAGGAATCATCATTGGTCACAAAGGAGCTGCTTTGAAAAAAGTAGGTACTGAGGCTCGTGAGGATTTAGAGAAATTCTTTGGTAAACAAATTCATATCGAATTAGTGGTGAAAGTAAACAAAAATTGGAGAAGCAATGCCAACATGCTAAAACGTTTTGGTTACAATCAATAAAGTAACATACGCCCTAATTTAGTTATCCTAATAAAAACAGCATTCAAGTATAAATTGAATGCTGTTTTTTTATGACCTAAACGTTTATAGTAAGAGGTTGCCGTGCCAAATAGAGAAGGATTGTGCAAAAAGTATTTGGGCGTAACTCGTATAATCCCGATAGTGATCGGGATTATACGAGTCGGGCTATTCGTTGCAATCTTTTTACTGGCGAAAAAGCCAGTAAAAAGGATTTTCACTGCTATCCCTTACGCACCGCCGTGTAAGCAGGATGTTGTTGCAGTTGTACGTGGAGTAGCCCAGATAGTAACGGCATCCTTTTATGCTGGTGTTCAGCATAAAAGATAGAGTGAATAGCTGGAAATAGCTCCAAGAAACCATAAAAAACAGAGACGCTCAGAAACTTAGCGACTTAGCGACTTTTTTTAACTACCTTTGCCAAATATTTGAAATTAGAATTATGAACAACATTGTTGCGATAGTAGGAAGACCTAATGTGGGGAAATCAACCCTTTTCAATAGGCTGATACAAAGAAGAGAAGCTA
>NZ_JAQWTM010000351.1 GCF_029242675.1 Flavobacterium sp. | reverse complement strand
AAGCTTCTTTAATAAAAATATACTATAAAATAACGTGTCGCTTGTCAGGCTGAGCTTGTCGAAGCCCTATTTACTAAACAACAATGATAGCGCTTCAATAAAATGCAAAACCTTTTTCAACGAAATACTTTAAAATAAATTGGAACACATATTTTATATTAAACCTATCTGCGAAAATCAGCTAAATCTGCGTGAAATAAAAAATAGTAAACCTGATGAAATAACTATTTAACAGATGTACAGAAAAAATTAGCACGCAGATTTCACAGATTTCTACAGATTTTTTATTGTTCATCAACGTGAAATAAAAGCATTAATCAAGTATTACCTGACGGACGAAAACCCAAATCCAACAAAGCATTTAAGAAACAGAATTCCTTCCCAATTTATCTGATAAAATCTGTGGAATCTGTGTTAAATAAAAAATACAAATATCATTTTATACCTATTATGTACCTCAACTGTCATTCTTTTCACTCCTTGCGCTACGGCACGATTCCGCTTGACGATCTAATCGAGAAAGCGGTTTGCTACGGTGTGACAGCTATGGCATTGACCGATATCAATACCGTTACGGGGATTTATGACTTTATTATCGGATGCAAAAAAGTAGGGATAAAACCGCTAGTTGGCATCGATTTTCGTTGGGATAATGAATTTCGATACATCGGTTTAGCCAAAAACGCGAGTGGACTGGCAGAGATGAATCGGTTTTTGACCAAGCACAATTTCGATCAAACTCCCCTACCTCTTGAAGCTCCTGCCTTTGAAGCGGTGATGGTTATTTACGCTTTCGCGAAAGCGCCACTGGTACTTAAAACCAATGAATATATAGGTATCCGCCCGGAAGAAGTAGGGAAATTGTTTGGCTACAAAGGCAGTTTAGATAAAATGGTAGTGCTACAACCCGTAACTTTCCGAACCAAAAAAGAATACCAATTACACAAAATTCTACGAGCGATTGATAACAATATTTTGTTGTCTAAATTGACTCCTCAAGACATCGCTACCCCTACAGAGGTTATGGTAACTGAGGAACGCTTGCGGGCGGTTTACAAAGACTATCCGCGATTACTTACCAATACGCAAATGGTTATGGAAAGTTGCGATTTTCAATATGATTTTTCGACTCCAAAAAACAAAAAACACTACACCAATTCAAGTGAAAGTGATATTGCCTTGCTCACCACTCTCGCACATCAAGGGATGGAATGGCGTTACGGTAAAGGACATACAGCTGCTTTAGCTAGGGTGCAAAAAGAATTAAAGGTAATTCACGAATTGCAATTTAGCGGCTACTTCTTGATCACTTGGGACATTATTCGCTACAGCAACAGCCGTGGTTTTTTACATATTGGACGAGGAAGTGGTGCCAACTCGATTATTGCCTATTGCTTGGGAATTACAGATATCTGCCCAATAGAACTCGACCTGTATTTTGAGCGTTTTTTGAATGAAAACCGCAAGAGTCCGCCCGATTTTGACATTGACTGGAGCTGGCAAGAACGCGACGTGATTCTGGAATACATATTTAATCGTTACGGATACGAAAATGTGGCTTTTTGTGGTACGAATGTCGAGTTCAAATACCGTTCGATATTTAGAGAAGTGGGCAAAGTTTTTGGTTTACCCAAAGAAGAATTAGACCATTTGGCCAAAAACCCGATGCGGTTGCAACAAACCAATAGTGTAGTACGAGAAGTGCAAGAGTACGGTATGTTGTTAGAAAAATACCCCAACCAACGCAGTATGCATTCGTGCGGAATCATCATTTCGGAAGAACCCATTACCAATTACACACCCTTAGAAATGCCTCCAAAAGGTTTCCCTATTGTGCTTTTTGATATGCATGTAGCCGAGGCGATTGGTTTCGAAAAATTCGATATTCTGAGTCAGCGCGGTATCGGGACTATTGATGACACGGTAAAATTAGTCGCCAAAAATAAAGGAATTCAGATTAATATTAGAGACACCCGAATCTCTAAAAACGAACCTAAAGCCAATACCTACTTATCAAAAGGCAATACGATAGGTTGTTTTTACATCGAGAGTCCTGCTATGCGTGGGTTGTTGCGTCGTTTAAAATGTGATAATTACAAAACCTTGGTGGCGGCTTCGTCAATCATTCGGCCTGGCGTGGCCAAGTCAGGTATGATGAAAGAGTATATTTTCAGGCATAATAATCCTTCTCAATTTGAATATTTCCATAAAGTATTCGAAGAGCAATTAGGCGAAACTTACGGTATTATGGTCTACCAAGAAGATGTAATCAAGATCGCGTTGCATTACGGTGGTTTGCCTGCTGCCGATGGTGATATTTTGCGTCGTGCCATGAGTGGAAAAGGACGTTCGCTAGCCGCTTTACAAAAAGTAAAAGACCATTTTTTTGCGAGTTGTGCCCAGCAAGGACATCCCGAAACACTGAGTCAAGAAATTTACCGACAGATAGAATCCTTTGCGGGTTATTCTTTTTGCAAAGCGCATTCGGCTTCGTATGCAGTGGAGAGTTACCAGAGTTTGTACCTCAAAGTGTATTATCCGGTTGAGTTTATGGTGGCGGTCATCAACAACCAAGGTGGTTTTTATCGCACGGAAGTCTACGTACACGAAGCGAGAATGGCGGGCGGAACCATTCATAATCCTTGTGTGAATAAAAGCGAATTGACCACCACTTTATATGGCAATGACATTTATTTGGGTTTTATGCATTTACAAGGCTTGGCGGAGAAATTGGCGGGAGAAATTGTGCGCGAAAGAGAGCGACAAGGCGATTACTTATCGTTGGAAGATTTTTGTAATCGGGTAAAAATCGGATTGGAAAGTCTGAAACTATTGATTTTTATAGGTGCTTTTCGTGAAACAGGGAAAACCAAAAACCAACTGCTTATTCTGGCGAGTTTATTGTTTAATTCGGCTCCAACCGATCATCAAATGCTCTTGTTGCATGAATCGGTTAAGGAATACCAACTACCTAAATTGGAGCGTTCTCGTTTTGAAGATGCTTTTGACGAAATAGAGCTCTTGGGTTTTCCCACTTCGTTTACGCCTTTTGATTTGTTACAGACGTCTTTTCGCGGAAGCGTAATGGCGCAGAATTTAATACAACATCATAAAAAACAGGTCCGAATGTTGGCCTATTTAATTTCGAGAAAACAAGTTCCTACCGCTAGAGGCACGATGTATTTTGGTACTTGGATCGACTATGAAGGTACTTATTTTGACACCACTCATTTTCCGGATAACTTGATCGAATATCCTTTTCAGGGTGGTGGCTGCTATTTGTTACTTGGTACTGTTGAAGTCGATTATCATTTTCCAACGCTTACCATCTTAAAAATGGCCAAACTCCCTTTTGTACCTGACCCAAGGTATTCAGACTCCAAAGACCATCAATTTATCACCCAACAACGCATGAAGGAGGATGTGAGTAGTACACAAAGAGCACCTTACCCGCAAGCGCATGAGATTAATTTACCAAGGTATAAAATGGGTGAGTAATTTATTTACGATTAAACTGTAAACAATCGATCGCTAAATAGCTTCACAACTGGCCTGATGCACTATAGGAAAATTGCAGGAGTTAGCAATAAAACAAAGTCTATTTGCTTCTACATGTAAGTGTATTGCAAGATCAATTTGTTCTTTTTCTTTTACAATAACAGTAGGAAACAATCGAACTTCAATAAATCGGCCTCCTCCAGTATCTAAAACCTCTAAAGTGGCCTCTGCATCATCTTGATAGGACAAAATCTCAATTCCGTTTTGCTGACATACATACAAATACGACATCATATGACAGGAAACTACACTGCTTAGTAGCAGGTCTTCAGGATTGTACAAGCTTGGGTCGCCTTTAAATGCTTTCGCTGCGGAAACGTGCAAGAGCTCTTTTCCTTCAATTACTACAGAATGACTTTTTGTATATTTTTTTGCTGTAGCAAAAGTCGATTCCTCCTTTAAAAGCCAGCTTAATTTAGCTTTAAAGACCTGTTTGAAACTCATATACCTTCTTTTTATTCAAATGTAATCAAAACACAGATAAATTGAAGCGCACAAAACCGTATTTTGCCATTGCAATTGGAAAATTATGAGGTGAAATTCAGAATACCAACACTTTAAAACTTACTTAGCTAATTCAATTTTTCGTAGTTTTACATTTTAATTTTGTACAAGACTAGGTGAAAAAAATTACTTTTAACATTTCCCCCATACCTGCAGTTCTTTTTGCTATAATCAGTGTTCAATCAGGAGCTGCCATTGCGAAAACACTTTTTCCAGCACTTGGCGCAGCGGCAACTGCTTCCTTGCGTATCGGAATTTCAGCTTTGTTACTATGGCTAGTATACCGACCCAATTTATTGAAGATAACTAGTCCACAATGGAAAGTGGTCATTCCTTACGGATTATCCTTAGGCGCAATGAACTTGATATTTTATTTAGCCATAGAACGCATTCCTATAGGATTAGCGGTTACATTAGAGTTTATAGGTCCACTAGTCGTTGCCGTTTTAGGTTCAAAGAGAATATTAGACTATTTATGGGTTCTTTTAGCAGCAGCAGGAATCGTTTTAATAGCACCCTGGTCTGATAATGGTGTGGATCTTTTAGGTGTTTTATTTGCCTTACTTGCAGGCGCACTGTGGGCTGCTTACATTGTATTAGGCGGAAAAATATCTAAAATAATGAAAGGCGGCGAAGCGGTTGCAGTAGGAATGCTTTTTGCAACTTTATTAATAGTACCCTTTGGAATTTTAGGTAACGGATTTCAGAATATGACTCCTAACTTTTTATATCTAGGTATTGCACTTGCTCTACTGTCCAGCGCTATTCCGTTTACACTCGAAATGCAAGCATTAGGACAATTACCGGCGCGCACTTTTAGCATCTTAATGAGTTTAGAGCCTGCGGCAGCCTCAGTTTGCGGTCTGCTTTTTTTACAGGAATATTTGACACCTAACGAAATTATAGCGGTGATTTGCGTCGTTATCGCATCCGTTGGGTCAACAATGACCTCTAAACTCAAAAAAAGAGATTCATTGGTAAAAAAAGAGATTTGATAGGTGTTTTACAAATCATCTAAAAAAAGTTTTGGTCCTATACATATAGCTTGGCATTTAATAAATTTGTAACTTAGCTAAAATGCTATTAAAATCATTAATTAATAAGAGACACTATTATGAAAAATGCTACTATTATGGGCTTACTCCTAGCTGTTATAGGACTAACCAGTTGTAAAAATGATGCCAGTAAAAAAGCAGAAGAAGCTACGAAAGCGGCAATCGAAACCCCTGTAAGTACTGAATGCTATAAAGCCATTTACGAGCAAGACACTCTTAATCTAAAAATTAATACACTGAAAGAAGGTAAAATTACTGGTGATCTAGAGATGAGAATCGAAAATATGCCAACAAAATTAGGTCAAATTGTGGGAGAATTTCGTGGAGATACCTTATTTGCGAGCTATACTTTTATTCAAGGTAGTAATGAAAAAAAGACCTTTAAAAACCCGATGGCTTTTTTGAAAAGCGGCGATGAACTAATTTTAGGTAATGGGAAAATCGAATTCTCATTAGGTGCTTCTTATTTTGCAAAAGGAGAACCAATTGATTTTGAAAATGTAAAATACAAATTCACGACTACCGAGTGTATCGAAAAATAAAGATAGTATCCTTATAAAACAACAAATCCCTACCGAATTCAGTAGGGATTTGTCGTTTATAGCAAAAGGTATTTTCCTCTAATTGGATTGCTTGTTATTATATACTACTATTTTTATTTTTCTAAAGTACGTTGGAAAAACTCATAGGTTCGCAACATTTGATCCATGCGTTGGCGGTTATCTCCATTTCTTGTAATTTCATGCGTCGCTCCTGGATGAACTACAAACTCAACAGGGCGATCTAAAACTTTTAAGCTTCTAAATAGCATTTCGGCCTGAATAAAACCGGTTCTTCTGTCGTTTCCACCGTGAAAAATTATAAATGGAGTGGTTATGTTTTGAACATAGTTTATAGGCGATTCCCGTGCTAAAATTTCTTTTACTTTCGGCTCCCATGGATATCCTCCAAAATAGTTAGGCACCAATCTCCAGGCATTACCCTCTCCAAAAAAGGTGTTTAAGTCATAGACACCTCGCTGTGCGCACGCGGCTTTAAATCGGTTATCGTGACTAATAATCCAAGCGGTAAGATAGCCCGCATACGATCCTCCTGTGATGAATAGCTTCGATTTATCTGCCCATCCTTCAGCAACTGTTTTATCTAGAGCAGTTAAAACATCGCTTGAAGGTCCTGTTCCCCAATCGTTAATATTGGCTTTCAAGAAATCCAATCCGTAACCTCCCGATCCTCTTGGATTGCTATAAACCACTCCATACCCCTTACTACAAAAATATTGGTATTCATGCCACATACTCGCCTCTCCTGGTCCCCACATTGCTGAAGGTCCGCCATGAATTTCTAAAAGCAATGGATATTTTTGATCGGTTTTAAAGTTGGAAGGTGGCATTACCCAATATTCTACTGTCATACCTTGTTCATTAGTAAAGGTCTTTTTAGTAGGGAATGATAATTTTTTAGAGAGAACCCAATCATTAAAATTACTTGATTTTTGTTCTTTCTTACCATTAGCATCGGCTAAATACAATTCGGAAGGATTGCTAACTTGAGTTTTAGAAAAAACTAGTGTATTATTATTTACATCAAAGCTAGTTATCCCCGCGTCTACGCTGGACAAAACTTCAATTTTTTTAGTTGCAATATTTAATTTGTGTAAAACATTACCACCATTCATTTGAGCAGTGAAATATAAAAACTTGTCATCTTTACTCCAAGTAAGATCGGAAATATTACGATCAAAAGGGATTGTTACAATCTCCTTTGCAGTTCCATCAATAGGCATTAGGGATAAAGTAGGTATGGTAACAAATGAGGTAGTACTTGCTAAAAACACGATCCACTTACCTGAATTTGACACAGTAGCTCCGCTGAACCTTTTACCAGCTTCTCCCAATAACAATTTAAAATTACTACCATTGGCATCCACCATAAAAATTTCAGTTTCTTGTGATCGATCTGCATTTTCAACCTCATCTACATCACCTGATAAAATAATTTGCTTGCCATCAGGGGTGTAATCAGCCGTACTAAGACTATAAAACCCTTTTGTAATCTCTTTTGGTTCGGTATTATTCCCAATACTTACTTCAAAAAAATGATTAAAATTGATGTCCGAAGACAAATTCGTTTCACTTTGAAAATTAAGTTTGTTCAATACCAAAGCCTTTTGGTCATCAGCATTTCTCTCCAAGAAAGCTCTAATTTCTGATAACGACCCATTGGGATTTGGTTTTGCAGTAGAGGCGCTTACATGTTCATTTTTTTCAAAACCTGGTTTCTCCATTTTCCAAGTCGGAATTGATTTAGCTGGATTCAAAATCGAATCGCGTACAAGATCTTTTAGTGGAATACTGGCTGAAAATAATATGCTATTTCCATCAGGTGACCATTTAGGATTGGCTGCTCCATATCTGAATTTTGTAATTTGCTTGGCTTCACCGCCCTCCATTGATAAGAGAAAAATTTGCATTTTCTCGCCAACTACACGACTAAATGCAATTGTTTTTCCATCAGGACTCCATACAGGCCTAGTTGCACTATCAGTTCCATAGGTTAATTGCTTTGGTGCACCTTTTCCGGTGGTGCTTACCGTATAAATATGTGTTTTGTATTTATAATCAATTTTACTTTTATCGTCCTCTTCAATTGAAGTGACTGTAAAGGCAGCTAGCTTAGCATCGGGACTTAAACTGACATTGTTTACCGTTTTTATTTTCAACATATCGGTAAGCAAAACAGGTTCTGTACCGTTTTGAGCCACAATAAACTGCAGTTGAAACAAAAACAATAACGCGATAATTTTTTTCATATTTTAGCTGTTTTTAGGTAATAAATTAGCATTTATAGCATCCAAAAATGAAACTATACAGTAAATATATAAATGTTTGAGGAAACAACCGTATGGACCTTGTACGAATTCCTTCTTTAGCCACATCAACTCGTTCTAAAATAAATACTAATGAAGATTTAAGCATAAAAAAACCGCCTGATCCAAAAGGAAGGGCGGTCTAGTTATGAACTGACGTTTATTTACAAAATATAATCAGTGGTAATGAAATTAGATTCAGCACTATTTAACAACGCTTGTAAAATTTCGTTGTTGTATTCATTGTCTTTTGATGCTACAAACGTCCTAATTGAAAACGAACGCAGTGCATCGTGTATACTTAACGTCCCCACAGCGGAGTCTTTACGACCGGTAAACGGATAAATATCGGGTCCTCTTTGACATGAACTGTTTAGGTTCACACGACACACTAAATTCACTAAAGTGTCAATTAATGGAGCCAATGTTTTGATATCTTTTCCAAACAAACTTACTTGCTGACCATAATTAGACTCTGCCATATCGTTCAAGGGCTCTTGAATATCATTAAAAGTCAAAATAGGCACCACTGGTCCAAATTGCTCTTCATGATACACACGCATCTCCTTGTTAATAGGATACAAAACTGCTGGGAAGATGTAATTTGCGCTGTGCTCTCCTCCTTTTTCGTTTATGACTTTAGCTCCATGTTTAACCGCGTCATCAATTAATTCTTGGATGTAGGCTGGCTTCTCTTTTTCTGGCAGTGGCGTTAACATCACTCCTTTTTCCCAAGGATTACCAAAAGTCAATGCATCCACTTTTGCTGCAAAGCGCTTATTGAATTCCACTGCTATATTTTCATGAACGTACAAAACCTTTAAAGCGGTACAACGCTGTCCGTTAAATGACAACGTACCTGCAATACATTCCTGAATTGCTAAATCAAGATCTGCATCCGGTAATATGATCGCGGGGTTTTTGGCCTCGAGCCCTAAAATTAAACGCAGTCTATTTTTATTTGGGTGTTGGTCTTGTAATGCTATTGCTGATTTACTATTTCCAATCAAAGCCAATACAGTTACTTTTCCGGATGCCATTATTGGCGAAGCTACTTCTCGACCTCTACCGTAAACAACATTGATGACACCAGCGGGAAAACTATTTCGGAAGGCTTCCATCAAAGGGGATAGTAACAAGACACCGTGCTTTGCTGGCTTAAACACCACTGTATTCCCCATGATTAAGGCTGGAATTAGCAGAGCAAAAGTCTCATTTAGAGGATAATTATACGGTCCTAAACACAATACAACACCTAATGGACCACGACGCACCATGGCATTCACACCTTGACTCTTGGTGAATTTAGCGCTATCACGATCTAACTTTTTATAGTCTTCGATTGTATCATAAATGTATTCAACCGTTCGAAAGCAATACTAAAGATAGA
>NZ_JAQWTM010000338.1 GCF_029242675.1 Flavobacterium sp. | reverse complement strand
ATTAATCCGTTACAAGCTTTCTTTTTAATCCCTAAAAAAGCATCTTGTCTAAATTAGGCCTAGTTTTTCAGTGCCCTCTATTTGATACACAGCTCTTTTTTTGTAAACTTTATTGACACTTATTTTTGAATCAAATCGCTTAAATGGACTTGTAACGCTTTGACTGAAATGCTAATTTCCCAAAAAGAAAGTGCTAATGAAATGAGTAAACTCAATAAGCTAAATCCAAAGAAATATAAGCCAGCTAACTGAATATCAAAGAACAATAGCAGCATAGCAAAAACCGATAAAAACAAACTTAGTACTCCAAAAAGTTGCATGTATCTTATGAGGGTTAACCGTAGGTTGAGGTTTTTTATTTCGATCAAAATACTTTTATTTTCGTGTTCATCATACGTCTTTTTTAAACTTCGCACGATAGTAGCAATGGTTAAGAACCGATTCGTATAGGCTAAAAGTATTAAGGATGTGGCTGAAAATAGTAAAGCAGGGGTTTCGATGTGTAAAGTCATGCGTCGTTAAGTTTAGAAATACAAATTTCGATAAACTTAGCACAGGATCTACTTTTATCTTCTGAAAATTTAAAACAATTGAATCTCCAATAGTGGGATTTTTATTGTTTTTCAAGTTCAATTATAATTTCATTTTTTCGATTAAATAACTCATAAGGAGCGTTGTATCCTAAGAAATAAAAGCGATCGGTGTATTTTATGCCTTTGGACTCCAGCGCAGCGAGTAATTCTTTTTTATATTTCGCAATGGTTTCGTCGTTTGCCCAACCTCCAAAGCGGATGGCAGCAACGGTTTTAGCAGGTTCTTCAATAAATTTAATTTTGGATTCATTGGGTTTTGGCAAGGTCTCTTTTTGAAATTTCTTGGGTACCATAAACATCATAGTCATCGTGCTGTCCAGTGACATACTCACTGGTGAAGTCATTGCAATTTTTTCGTTTTTGTTGTTTCCGCCAAAAATATAACCAGCTAAGATAGAAAATCCTTTACTCGAGGATTCTTTATAAGCACTTGTAGATAATTGAACTGATGTAAATAAAGTAGGTTCGTAGGTTCTTATTTCGAAGTTATCATACTGCTTTACGACTTTGTAATCATAGGTTTCTGTGTTGCGTTGGCTGTTCCAAGCAAAAATTTGGCTTCCAATAAAAAGTATAATAAGGATACCTAATATGATATAAACTGCTTTCATAGTTTTTTTTGCTCTAATTTACGAATTTAATTGTGGTAAAGAAAGTAACTGAAACTTATGGTCCTAAAATCAATTTTTATAAAACAGTATACTATCTTTGATTGTCATTTGGTTACCTATTCACTTTAATACTTTAAATATGGCTTTTATCAACCCCCACATCAATTTTAATGGAAATGCCGAAGTTGCTTTTAACTTTTATAAAGCGATTTTTGGAGGAGAATTTGTAAAAGTCGTTCGCTTTAAAGATATGGTCGCGATGGGACATACCTTTGATGCTGCTGAAGCAAACAAAATCATGCACATTGCGTTGCCTATTGGAGGCAATATTTTAATGGGGAATGACGTTCCCGCCATTCTAGGAGTGGTAGATGAAAAAGAAAACAGATCTAAAATTGCAGTCAGTGCAAAGGACTTGGTAGAAGCAGAATCTATATTCAAAGGACTTTCTGAAGGAGGTGAAGTCGAAATGCCTTTAGCTGCAAGTCCTTGGGGATCCTATTTTGGTATGTTGCGTGATCAGTTTGGAATTGAGTGGATGGTTGATTATGATCCTAATTATCGTGCTGAAATCAACTAAGTCTTTGTGCAATCTTTAATTATAAAGTACAACAAAGCATAGTTTAACAACAATTTCTCTTAGGTCGGTTCATCATAGTTTTGGCCTGGTACCTTTCAAATAAATCAAAAACTCTTCCTACTTTATTCCACTCTAAGGTATAAAGAGACTGTGTGCCACTAATTTTCCGGCAAATAAAATGATCCTCTAGTAAATCTTTCAAGTGTTTGGAAACTGTCGATTGCGAAAGCGGTAACTCCGCAACTATCTCTTTACAAGTTCGATCCTTGTGTTTAGATAGTAGTGTTATAATTTGTATTCTAGCAGGATGCGCTAAACATTTGGCCGCTTGTGCAAATTCTATTTCAAAGGAATGAAAACTGCTTTCTTTTTTCATGTTAATCGTAATTAGTAGATGAATTAAATTACAAAAATTAAATTAAATATTTTTTGTAAAATATTGACAAATAATGACTTAACTGTTTTATCGCTGTAATTAATCGTAAACATACGATAATAAATTAAAACTACATCACAACAACTTGCGTAGTTTTAAGAATTATAACACAAACCACATGAAACTGAGACTTACGCTTGCCCTGCTTTTTTGCACGGTATTTTTATTTGCACAAGAAACAACCGGTATTTTAAAAGGAGTAGTAAAGGATGCTAATAATAATCCAATTCCTTTTGCTACCGTTCTTATTCAGCAAAAGTCGACAGGCATTCATTATAACACGCAATCACAACAAGATGGTTATTACGAATTCAATCAATTACAGCCGGCCTCTGATTATGAAGCCAAAGTCAGCTATGTAGGATTTACCGAGTTGATAGTTTCTGCTATTCAAATTCAACTTGGAAAAAACACTAGTCTGAACTTTACTATGCTTTCAGCTCTAAATGAATTAGAGAACGTCGAGATTAAAAATACAGCTTCTAAGAAAGGCAATGAAAAGCGATTGAAAATAGATGTAATTACTAATCTTCCTAGTGCCAACCGAAGTATACAAGATGCAACACGATTACTTCCTGAGGCAAACTTAAACTCTTTTGGTGGTGCCAATTACCGTTTTAATAACTTGTCCATTGATGGGAGCGCTACAAACGATGTTCTTGGGTTTCAAGAGCCTGCTAGTGGTGCTGCAGGATCTTCAGCTTCAGGTACACCCGGAGGTTTAGCAGGTACGCAGCCAATTGGTTTCGGAGCTATCAGTGCTTTGTCTGTAAAGACGGCCCCATTTGATGTCACTTTCGGAAATTTTACGGGCGCAAGTATAAACGTAGTTACTAAAAGTGGTACCAATACTCTTTCTGGGACAGCTTATACTGTCGTAAAAAATAAAAATTTAATCGGAAATTATTCAGATGGCATTAAACAACTCTCGGCTGAAGCCAGTGATTTGACTTATGGGTTAAGCGTAGGTGGACCGATACTTAAAAATAAATTGTTTTACTTTTTTAACGTAGAATATGCTGATCGAAACGAATCGGTTTTAAATGCTCCTGGAAGTGCTACCTCTAATATTTCAGTTGAAACAATAAATTTGATTTCAGATAAATTAAAATCGAAATATAATTATGATCCCGGAATTGCATCAGATGCAACTATAGAACGAAAAAACACTAAATTATTTTTACGTTTGGATTACAACATATCCGAAGATCATAAATTCACTCTCCGTAATAACTTTGTCACCGGTTTTGCTGATAATTTAGAATGGACTCCCACTGTTTTTAATTTTGGAAACCAAGGGTACAGGCATAATTCGGTTACGAATAGTACAGTGGCTGAGCTAAAAAGTAAATTTTCGAATAAATTGTCTAATAAAATGACGCTTTCGCTTTCTACGGTAAATGATGAAAGAACGTATAACGGAAGGGTTTTTCCGCATATTGAAATTATAGACAATACATCGAATACTATTTTTGCTGGAACGTATCGCGAAGCATCAGTTTATGGATTGACATTAAACACTATTCAGTTTACCGATAATATTACTTATTTTGTCAAAAACCATAAGTTTACTTTGGGTACGTCGACCGAAATTAACAATATCGAATACCGCTTTTTAACGGCATTCAATGGTAGGTGGCAATACAGCTCCGTAGAAAATTTTTTAGCGGACAGGCCTAACCGTGTTCGTGGGGTTTACAATACAGATAATAATGATTTTGAATACAACAAAAAGACACCTTCGGCAGATTACTCTGTTTTGTTGTCCTCTGTTTATCTCCAAGATGAAATCCGTTTGAGTCCTAAATTTAATATTTTGGCGGGCGTACGAGTGGATTGGCAAAATACACCAACGGCTTTTCCTATTTCGGATCAAATAAAAAACACGCCTGAGTTTGCCGGGTATAGAAATAAGATAAATGATGCGCCAATTATCAACCCAAGAGTGGGTTTTAATTATAACATTGATGATGCTGGAAAATACATTCTAAAAGGGGGATCGGGTTTATTTACCGGCAGAATGCCATTTGTTTGGTATGCTTATGAATACTATATCTCGGGTACTAATTATTACAATATCGACCTTCGTCCGACGGGACCTTTAGACTTAACAGAAGATTTAAGCACTTTAGAATCACGACAAAGTCGTAAACTGACCGAAGTGAATTTAATTGACAATAATTTTAATTTACCACGTGATTGGAAGTCGAACATATCGCTAGATGTTACACTTAAAAATAATTTTGCTTTGTCGTTTGAAGGAACGTATACCAAAACGATGAAAGGATTGTTGTTTCAATCGATTAATCGTAAAGAAGATCAAAAAAGTACTTTTGCAGGTGCTGATAACCGTCCGTATTACAACACTACTGCCGAGAGTATAAAGATCAATCCTAATTTTACCAACGTTTTTTTATTGACTAATACTTCTCAAGGGTACCGATACAATCTAACCTTTGGTTTAACAAAGTCTGAAGCGCGTTACAATGGATTTTTAGGATATACGTATGGAGTTAGTAAAGATATCTCGAGCACCAATAGAAATTCACACGCGGCTAATTTTGAGTGGAATCAAAGCTTGGTGGCGAACGATCCCAAGTTAACGGCTTCTAATTTTGATTTGCGACACAAAATCGTTTCGTATCATTTTTATGATATTCCGATAAAAAGTAGCACTTTGAAGTTGGGATTGATTTACAACGGACGATCAGGAAGTCCTTTTTCCTATGTGTACGAAGGAGATGTGAATAGAGATGGTTCAGCTAAGAATGATATTTTATACATTCCAAGAGACCAAAGCGAAATCAAGTTGCTTAATATCGTAGACCGCAATAATGTAGTTCTTGTATCTGCTGATGAGCAATGGCGACAATTGGATGCTTATATCAATAATAGCAATTACCTGAACAGTCATAGAGGTCAGTATGCAGAACGAAATGCCGCTAGAACACCTTGGAATCACCAAGTGGATATGAAATTTGTTTTTGAAACTAAGTTTTATAAGAACAAATTACAGTTTGCTTTTGATATTTTTAATGTTGGAAATTTACTTAATCGCAATTGGGGAACGCAAGTGTATGTTCCTAATATCAATAATTCGGGTTATGCGTTGTTGGACTTTGTAAGAATCGAAAATCAACAGCCTGTTTATCAATTTAAAAACCCTAAAGGAACGCCATGGTTAGTAGATAATATCAATTCGAAATGGCAAGGACAAATTAGTGCAAGCTACTTTTTTAATTAGGTAGCTGTATTAGTTCTCGTCTTAAACTAGGAGATTGTTAGGTTCCGCTTTAATGGTTGCGAATCTTTCCCTCTTCTATAGTAATCAAATCGTCTTTTATAGCCCCGATAGCAGCGGAAATCCTTTGCGGTGGCGGTAGCCAAACGCAAAGATTAGAGCGTATAGCGGGAGAGATCGTGTTATGAAAATGGGAGTTTTGCTCCAAAAAAAAAGCTGCCCAATGAAGGACAGCTTTTGATTTAGTAGGTTAGTACTATTATTTGATCATTTCAAAACTACGTTTCACGAAAGCGGTTAAAGCTTCTCCTTTAAGTAGGTTTTGAGATAATTTAGCTAAGTCTAACGCTTGTTTAACCAAGTGTTCTTGCGCTGTTTTGTCTTCGGTACCAAGAATGGTAGTTGCTAATGGCGAATTCGTATTAACCACTAGGTTGTACATCTCCGGCATGTTACCCATCCCGAACATTCCGCCACCACCTGATTGACTCATTTCTTTCATTCTACGCATGAATTCTGGTTGCGTGATGATAAATGGAGCTGCTTGGCTGTCCATAGCTTCTAATTGAACGGTGTAGGTTTGTTTAGGAACGATAGTTTCTAAAACTGTTTTTAAACCTGTTTGCTCTTCTTCTGATAATTTTGAAATAGTCGTTTCGTCTTTCTTGACTAGGTTATCAATGTGGTCCGAATCGACACGTACGAAAGTGATATCGCTGTCGTCTCCTTCGATTTTTTGAATCAAATGCGAGATAATAGGAGAGTCTAATAACAATACTTCGTATCCTTTTTCTTGAGCAGTTTGGATGTAAGAGTGTTGTGCCTCTTTGTTACCAGCGTAAAGAACAACTAGTTTACCATCCTTGTTCGTTTGCTTGTCCTTTAGGTTTTCTTTTAATTCTTCTAGGGTGAAGTATTTATCGTCAACGGTTGGGTACAAAACGAATGCTCCTGCTTTTTCGTAGAATTTATCTTCAGAAAGCATTCCGTATTCAAGAACGATTTTAATGTCATTCCATTTTGCTTCAAAGTCTGTACGGTTTTCAGTGAACAATGATTTCAATTTATCGGCTACTTTACGAGTAATGTAGTTTGAAATCTTTTTCACGGCTCCATCTGCTTGCAATCCTGAACGAGAAACGTTCAAAGGAATATCAGGAGAATCTACTACTCCGCGTAGCATCATCAAGAATTCAGGTACAATTCCTTCTACGTTATCCGTAACGTAAACTTGGTTTTGGTACAACTGAATTTTATCTTTTTGGATTTGTAAGTCACCGCTTAATTTTGGGAAATACAAAATACCCGTTAAGTTAAATGGGTAATCTACATTTAAATGAATGTGGAATAAAGGCTCTTCGAATTGCATAGGATACAATTCATGGTAGAACGTTTTATAGTCTTCCTCTTTTAAGTCCGTAGGTTGTTTGGTCCAAGCTGGATTAGGATTATTAATGATGTTATCCGTTTCTACTGTTTCAGCAACATAATCCTCAGGAGCATCCTCTGGCTTAGGAAGTGTTTCAGTTTTAGTTCCAAATTTAATTGGAATAGGCATGAACTTGTTGTATTTGTTCAATAACCCTTTTATTTTTGATTCTTCTAAAAATTCTAATGAATCCTCAGCAATGTGCAAGATAATCTCAGTTCCACGAGTCGTTTTGTCAGCCGGTTCTAAAGAGAATTCAGGGCTGCCATCACAAATCCAGTGAGCAGCTGGTTCATCTTTATACGACTTCGTGATAATCTCCACTTTTGCTGCGACCATAAAAGCAGAGTAGAAACCAAGTCCAAAGTGTCCTATGATTCCAGAGTCTTTTGCTGTGTCTTTGTATTTTTCTAAAAATTCTTCAGCACCAGAGAAAGCCAATTGGTTGATGTATTTTTCTACTTCTGCAGCAGTCATACCAATACCTAGATCTATAATGTGAAGTTTTTTACCTTCTTTGTCTATTTTTACTTCAAGTATTGGGTTACCATATTCAACGGTAGCTTCACCAATATTAGTAAGGTGCTTTAATTTTAAAGTTGCATCTGTCCCATTCGAAATCAACTCACGTAAAAAAATCTCGTGATCACTGTATAGGAACTTCTTAATTAAAGGGAAGATGTTTTCTACTGAAACATTAATTTTTCCTGTTGTCATATTTAATTTAATTAGGGTTTTACAATCAGTTTCGAACTATTCAAATAGAATACCAATCGCATTTTAGGTGACAAATTGTCTTAATCTGTAGATTTTGAAACAAATTAGTAGAATGTTGAAACGTTAACAAGAGATTCCCTTTGTATCTTTGCTTAAGTTTAAATCTAAAACCAAAACAAAATGAAAAAAATATTTTTTTTAGCAGCATTGTCTTTAGTACTGTTTTCATGTAAAACATCGTCAGTTACAGACAAAAAATTAGATAAGGGAGCTCAAGTAGCTATGAAAGGAAACTGGGTAATAAGCTCGGTGTACTATCCAGGGTCAGAAGTTATCAAAGTAAATTCATTTCAATTAGCCGATTCAAAATGTTTTGAAGGTAGTACTTGGAAGTTTATTTCGAATAATAACAAAGGTAACATGGCCTTAACAGCAAGCAACTGTCCAGTTTTTAGCTCACCAATTACATGGTATGTGAACAAAGAGGGGCAATTTGTACTAAAAGTGCTTGACGCAGGGGAAAAAGCGAAAAAAGTAAGAGATGGTTACATTCTATATGTAGCAAATCAAACTCAAGATAGTTTTCAATTGATTGATAAAATCAATGTAGGAGGAAAAATGACCGATGTTGTTTACCAATTTCAAAGAGCAAACTAATAAAACCGTTTTAAAAATATAAAAGATATAATTATGAAAAATTTTTCCATAACAGCATTGGCTTTAATAATGACAATGTCAACAGTTTTCACAGGTTGTGAATCGATCAAGAATACTAACAAAACGCAAAGAGGAGCTGGAATAGGAGCTGCTGGAGGAGCAATCATTGGTGGTATTTTAGGAAATAACCTTGGTAAAGGTGGTAATGGTGCTTTAGGTGCTGTACTTGGAGGTGTAGTTGGTGGAGTTGCTGGTGGCGTTATTGGTAACAAAATGGACAAGCAAGCAAGACAAATTGACGAAGTGCTTCCGGGTGCTGAGGTAAAAAGAGTAGGTGAAGGGATTCAATTAGTTTTGAATGAAAACGCTGTTCGTTTTGATACTAACAAATCATCATTGACTACTGCTGCAAAAGCAAACTTAGATAAATTAGTTCCAGTATTCGCAGAATATCCAGATACTGATATTACTATTTTTGGTTACACAGATAGTACAGGTCCAGCTGATTATAACTTGAAATTATCAGGTGAAAGAGCGGCATCAGTTAGAAACTACCTTGTAAGTAAAGGTGTTGTTTCAGGTAGATTTAAAGTTTCTGGGATGGGTATCGCTGATCCAATTGCATCGAATGAAACGGTTGAAGGAAGAAGCCAAAACCGTCGTGTAGAGTTTGCTATTACTGCAAATGCTAAAATGCAACAAGACGCTCAAAAAGAAGCTGGGAACTAAGTCCAACACTTTCAATAGATTAAAAAGTCGTCTTGTTTTTTTTAAACAAGACGGCTTTTTTTTTAGTTAAAATCAGTACATCAAAATTATTTTCTTAATAGAAATCTATCTTTGTACTCTCAAAAAAAACACTCATACTACAATGCTGCAAGTTCAAAACATCTCATTTGGTTATACTGATAAAACGGTTTTAAAAAATATTGAATTTACAATTGAAAAAGGGCAGAATGTAGCGATTATTGGTGAAAGCGGTTGCGGAAAAAGCACCTTGCTTAAACTGATGTATGGCTTGCATGATCTCGATGAAGGAGCAATTTCATGGAATGGCACAAAAATATTGGGACCTAAGTACAATCTAGTTCCAGGTGTTCCATTCGCAAAATATTTGGCGCAAGATTTTGACTTAATGCCGTACACCACCGTAGCCGAAAATGTAGGTAAGTTTTTGTCCAATGGATTTAGAGCCTTAAAAAAGTTGCGTGTGGAGCAACTACTTGAAATGGTCGAAATGACGGAGTTTGCTAATGTGCAAGCCAAATTTTTAAGTGGTGGTCAGCAACAGCGCGTAGCCTTGGCAAGAGCTTTGGCAAATGAACCTGAGATTTTGCTCTTAGACGAACCTTTTAGTCATATCGATAATTTTAGAAAAAATGCATTGCGACGCAATTTGTTTGCGTACTTGAAAACCAAGGGTATTACCTGTATTGTAGCCACTCATGATAGTACAGATGCACTTTCATACGCGGACCTAACGATAGTTTTGCAAAACGGAACATTGGTTGATAAAGGCGATTCGTTTCAGTTGTATAATAATCCTCTTAATAAGTATGTGGCTTCACTTTTTGGAGAAGTCAATGAATTAAAGCTATCACAATTAGTGGTTGTAGGCAGTGAGGAAGAAGATGAAACAGTTCTTCTTTATCCACACCAATTAAAAATGGTGGCCAATGGCCTGATGAATGTCGTGGTCAAACAATCTTATTTTAAAGGAGGTCATTACTTGATTAAAGCAGTATTTGATCGAAAAGTAATCTTTTTTCAGCATGATGCTCCATTGGAGATTAATC
The DNA here is from genome assembly GCF_029242675.1 of Flavobacterium sp. Lineage (GTDB taxonomy): Bacteria > Bacteroidota > Bacteroidia > Flavobacteriales > Flavobacteriaceae > Flavobacterium. The sequence goes on along the minus strand of NZ_JAQWTM010000338.1, from coordinate 7,847 downwards.
AAGAAGTCAGCTTGATGATATCTTAAAAAAAAAGCCTCCAAATTTTAAAGATTGGAGGCTTTCGCTTTCTATTAGTTTTTCAGGTATTTTTCTAAGAACTGATCTTGTTCCCATAAAAGGTGTAGAATATTCTCTTTGGCTACGTAACTATGCGCTTCTTTAGGCAAGATAACCATTCTAGCTGGAGCTCCTAGTCCTTTTAAAGCTTGAAAATAACGCTCCGTTTGTAGTGTGAAAGTACCAGGATTGTTATCGGCTTCGCCATGTACTAAAAGTAATGGTGTTTTCATTTTATCAGCATTCATAAACGGTGACATGGTGTTGTAAACATCCGTAGCTTCCCAGTAATTACGCTGTTCTGATTGAAAGCCAAAAGGAGTCAAAGTTCTGTTGTACGCACCACTGCGTGCAATACCACAAGCAAATAAATTTGAATGTGTCAATAAATTAGCCGTCATAAACGCTCCATAAGAGTGTCCTCCAATTGCTACTTTCTTTTTATTTATATAGCCCAAAGCACCTACTGCATTGATCGCAGCTTCGGCATTGTCTACTAATTGAGAAATAAAATTATCATTAGGCTCAGTTGTTCCTTCACCAATAATTGGGAACGAAGCGTCGTCTAATACCACATAGCCTTTGGTTACCCAATATACGAATGATCCGTAGTACGGGAACGTAAATTCATTTGGGTTTTGATTGTTTTGTCCTGCTGAGTTTTTGTCTTTAAATTCGGCTGGGTAGGCCCAAATTAATAAAGGTAGTTTCTCTTTCTTTGCTTTGTCATAACCTGCAGGAAGGTATAAGGTTCCGGATAGGGAAACGCCATCTTTTCTTTTGTATTCAATTACCTCTTTGCTCACGTTTTTAATACTTTCAAATGGATTTTTGAAATTGGTGATAGGAGTCAATTGGTTTTTTTTCTTGATGTTTCTAAAGTAATAGTTTGGAAACTCATTTTTAGACTGAATTTGTACTAGCACTTCTCCTTTTTTGAAATCCTCGATAGATAATAAATCTTCTTTTTTATCGGTGTATGCCGAGGTGTAAATTCTTTTCGTTTGAAGTGTTTTTAAATTGAATTCATCAATAAAAGGGAATTGACCCTTTTTAGTAAATCCATCGCCCAATAAATATAAATTATTGTTTTCAATAGCTAAAACAGGTCTGCCAAAAGCATTTTTAACTGTTTCAAAATTTCCTGGATCAGCGTAAATGTCTTGAGAGTTGCGATCTGAAATAACTTTTGGATCTTCGTTTGCGTTAGACGGATTAAATAAGTAGGTTTTTGAATTTCGGGTGTCATACCACTGATCCATTGCAATAGCCGTTGTTGTATTTCCCCATATAATACCTGCAAAACGTTGTTTGGTTTTGATTAATAAAGATGGCTTTTCGGTAAAAGGAGCTTGCCACTGCATCACTTCATCTCGGTATGTTACCTGGTTCTCAGGATTACCTTCGTCTAATGCTTCGACGAAATACAAGGTAGCGGCTTGATCGTTTCTCCAGCTCATGTTTCTTTTACCGGTGCGTGTTGCCATGAAACCTTTTGGCATGATTTCATTCAAAGCGACTTCGTTTACTACTTTAATTTCTGTACCGTTTTGATCATACACAACTGATTTAGAAGGGAAACGGCTTAGAGGTACGATATAAGAAAATGGTTTTTGGATAGTTGAAATTAGGATATAGTTTCCGTCAGGCGAAAAGTTTTCACCAGCATACATATCAGGACCTTTGAAAAGTGATTTGGTACCATTTACGTTCACTTTATAGAGCTCAGAGGTAACTATGTTTTCAAAATTAAGCTCATCTCTTTTGTTCTTCAACAAATCTTGGTAGGTTCTGTTCGATGAAACGGCACCGCTCGCATTAGATACGATAGGACCTGTGGGCAAGTTTTTTTTCTCGTCTAATAAGGCGGGTCTGTTTTTTGGAAGCATTTTTACCAAAATATTTTCATTGTCTTTGTACCAGCTAAACGGATTGCCCAGGTTTGCATTTACATTGTCATCGGTTAGCATAGTCGCTTTTGCGGAAGCAACATCAATAACCCATAAGGAAACACCATTGTTGCTTGTGTTCGAAAAAGCAATTTTCTTTTCGTTAGGAGACCAAGATAGATTAGTAATCTTTGGGTTTTCAGGTAATCCACTAACTTGAATTTCGTTTTTGTCTTTAATCTTTCTCAGTTTTAAATTGTTAATATAGGTAACTGAGCTCGAAATGTTAGTCGTTGGATTGATTCGCAATCCGCCCAAGCGCATTTCGTCTTGATTCAAATCGTCAAGTGTTTTATATGTGTTTCTGTAGGAAAGTAACATATACTCTTTTTTAGTATCCATCGAGACTGACGGCGCTCTTTCATAATCAACTAAATCTAGGATTGATTTAGATGGTTTTTGATACGTTAGGTTCTCTTGAGCCAGAGCGCTAAGACTTAGGCCAAGGAATAAAACAAAGGTCGTTTTTAATTTCATAAACAGTTTTTTTGGTATTTTTTGTAAATATAATGCACGTAATTCTAAAATAAAACGGATTGGAACAGTCTTTCTTTTAGTGGAGTATTTTAATGTTTTAAAGCTAATTTACACTATTTTTTTCTTTGTATTAATTTTAAAAAATTGGTATCTGCTAAAAAATGAGTAATTTGTAGGCTTATATTTTAAACTATTATTAAATTTGCAATCTTATATTAATAAAACAACAATATGTATCATTCAAAAATTGCGGGGTTAGGATTTTATGTTCCTTCCAATGTTGTCACCAATGATGATTTAACAAAAATCATTGATACAACTGACGAATGGATTCTGGAAAGAACAGGAATCGAGGAACGAAGACACATAATTAGAGGGGAAGATACGACGACATCCATGGGAGTGAAGGCAGCTGAAATTGCTATCGAACGCTCAGGTGTTGCTAAAGAGGATATTGATTTTGTAGTTTTTGCAACTTTAAGCCCTGATTATTATTTTCCTGGTCCAGGAGTACTGGTACAACGTGATTTAGGATTGAGAACTGTTGGAGCTCTTGATGTTAGAAATCAATGTTCGGGTTTTGTCTATGCTGTTTCAGTTGCAGATCAATACATAAAAACGGGGATGTACAAGAACATCTTGGTTATTGGTTCAGAAGTGCATTCAACAGGACTGGATATGACCACTCGTGGTCGCGGTGTTTCGGTTATCTTTGGTGATGGAGCGGGAGCTGCGGTTTTGAGCAGAGAAGAAGATTTGACTAAAGGAATTTTATCTACACATTTACATTCCGAAGGACAACATGCTGAGGAGTTAGCGCTTATTGCACCAGGAATGGGAGCGAGATGGGTATCCGATATTATTGCGGATAATAATCCGGATGATGATAGTTACTTCCCGCACATGAACGGACAGTTTGTATTTAAAAATGCAGTAGTTCGTTTTGCTGAGGTTATTAACGAAGGATTAGAGGCTAATAATTTGACTGTTTCAGATATTGACATGTTGATTCCTCATCAAGCGAATTTGAGAATTTCTCAGTTTATCCAAAAGAAATTTGAATTGAGCGACGATCAAGTTTATAATAATATTCAAAAATACGGAAACACAACAGCGGCTTCTATACCAATTGCTTTGACAGAAGCTTGGGAAAAAGGTAAAATCAAATCAGGTGACACGGTAGTTTTAGCTGCTTTTGGAAGCGGATTTACTTGGGGAAGTGTAATTATTAAATGGTAGAATATTCCCAATAATAAGTATATTTCAAACACACTAAAAAACCCGAAGTCCATATGGCTTCGGGTTTTTTATTGGACCGCTTAAAATTTTAGTAGATAAAAAGTTTAAAATAGGCCGAAAAGTTGGCCTAAGTATAATATGTCAGTAGCTGTAAATGATGCCTTTGGTCTTTCTCCTTGCGTTTCGAAGGGCAAAAAGATAGTTTTTTTATGTTTTTGAAACCATAAAACAGTTTTTTGCGGGCATATTAGTTAATTAGAATTATCTTTGCACTTCTAAAATTATATTCATGACATTACCAGAAATTCTTACACCTTCTATTGAAAAAGCAATTCAAGCTTTATTTGACGTAGCTATTGACAAAGTTGAATTTCAAACTACTCGGAAAGAATTTGAAGGAGATATTACCATGGTCATTTTTCCTTTATTGAAAGTAATTAAAAGTAATCCTGTTGAATTAGGAAATAAAATAGGGAACTACTTGGTCGAAAATCTTGACGAAGTGAGTCGCTTTAATGTCGTGTCAGGGTTTTTAAACATTGTGATATCTGACACCTATTATCTAAACTTTTTTGATGGTATTAAGGATGACGCCAAATATGGTTTTGTAACTCCTAATCCTGATGATAAAGCGATTATGGTCGAATATTCGTCCCCAAACACCAATAAACCTTTGCATTTAGGTCACGTTCGTAATAACCTATTAGGGTATTCCGTAGCCGAAATAATTAAAGCTTCGGGTAAAAAAGTATACAAAACGCAAATTATAAATGACCGTGGAATCCATATTTGTAAGTCAATGTTGGCTTGGCAAAAGTTTGGAAATGGCGAAACACCAGAGTCAACGGGTCAAAAAGGAGATAAATTAGTAGGAAACTACTATGTGGCCTTTGATAAAGCTTATAAAGCAGAAATTACTCAGTTAATGAGTGAAGGTAAAACAGAAGAAGAAGCTAAAAAACAAGCGCCAATTATCCTTGAAGCACAAGAAATGCTTCAGAAATGGGAAGCGGGAGATGCTGAGGTAAAAGCGCTTTGGGCTAAAATGAACCAATGGGTTTATGATGGTTTTGCTATCACTTATAAAAACTTAGGAGTCGATTTTGATAAATATTACTACGAGAGTAACACCTATTTACTAGGAAAAGATGTTGTAAATATTGGATTGGAAAAAGGGATTTTCGAAAAAGATCCTGACGGTTCAGTATGGATCGATTTAACGGATGAAGGTTTAGACCGTAAAATTGTTTTGCGTTCAGACGGGACCGCCGTTTACATGACGCAAGATATCGGGACTGCTATTCAGCGTGTGAAGGACATGCCTGATGTAGGAGGAATGGTGTACACGGTAGGGAATGAGCAAGATTACCACTTTAAAGTACTTTTTCTAATCTTGAAAAAATTAGGATTTGACTGGGCTTCAAGCTTGTATCACTTATCATACGGAATGGTGGATTTACCTTCGGGGAAAATGAAAAGCCGCGAGGGAACCGTGGTCGATGCTGATGATTTGATGAACGAAATGACAACCACAGCGCAGAAGATATCCGAAGATTTAGGAAAATTAGATAGTTACTCTGATGAGGAACGAACTGAATTATACAATACGATTGGTCTAGGTGCTTTAAAATATTATATCTTAAAAGTAGATCCTAAAAAACGAATCTTGTTCAATCCAGAAGAATCGGTTGATTTTGCTGGAAACACAGGTCCGTTTATTCAGTACACCTATGCTAGAATTCAGTCTATTATTCGTAAAGCTAATTTTGATTTCTCTGCAAATTCAGGAATGGTAACTCTGCACGAAAAAGAAAAGGAATTATTAAAGCAAATTGAGTTATTTCCAGAAGTAATTCAGAATGCCGCTCACAATCATAGCCCTGCTTTACTTGCTAATTTTACGTATGATTTAGTTCGTGAGTACAATTCGTTCTACCAAGCAGTTCCTATTTTAGGGGAAGAAGAGAGTAGTAAAAAAATATTTAGAGTACAGTTGTCTAAAAAAGTAGCTGATGTTATTGCTGCTTCTTTTGGGTTACTTGGAATTAATGTTCCACAACGCATGTAATTTTTACAGCTATTTTAACTGTTTAATGTTTTAAAGTGAGTACAACAAAAACGTATTTTTTTAAATCATTTTTGATTCTGTTTTTAGCCGCTTTTTTTTTCATAGGCATCAAAGAAGTCTTACCTAAAAAACTTTTTTCGGATCAGGAAACAGGTACTATAAATGTATTAATTGATAGTATGCTGATCGACGCGATTAATGCTGATAAAGATTTAATAGTCGATGGAGCCATTGATTCTTTACCAACAGAGGCTAACGACTCAGCTGAAATTTCAAACCGAGAGGAGCCAGTTGCTACGGCAGCCGGCCCTGGTTTTATTTTTATGGAAGATGGGTATGATCATTATAGTGGTTTGCAATACCTGTCGGCATTTTACGAAAAATTATTCCAACTCGAGACCAATAAAAAAGGAAAAGTTAGGATTGCCTATTATGGTGATTCAATGACGGATGGTGATTTTATTGTTCAAGATTTCCGAGCCAATTTTCAAGATAAATTTGGAGGTCAAGGTGTTGGATTTGTTTCGATAACTTCGGAGTCAGCTTCTGCTCGTAGTTCAGTAGTGCATCAGTTTTCTGATAATTGGAAAATGCAATCCTACCTAAATGTAAAAAATCCTATTCGTCCTTTTGCAGTTAATGGCCATGTTTTTTTTGCTAATGACAGCACTAAAAGTACCTGGGTTAAATACCAAGCAGGTAAGAGTAAGAATACGGCACAATTAAATAATCCTATACTGTTTTACGGAAGTGCTGCCAATCAAAACGGTTTGATTTCGTATCAAATAAAGAGTGATACAATTGCCAAAAGGTTGACTCCAAATAAAATCTTGAATACCTTACAGCTAGCGCCAAATAATCTGCAAGCACTGAGAATTGGATTTAAAAAAGCAAAATCGATTCCTATTTACGGACTTAATTTTGATAACGGCAAAGGAGTTCACGTCGATAATTTTTCGCAAAGAGTAAATTCAGGAATACCAATTTCTAAATTTGATATCCCATTAATGAATGCTTTTCAGCAAAAGTTAGGCTACGATCTTATCGTATTGCATTATGGGACCAATGTTTTAAAATATGGTACTTTAGATTTTAGCTGGTATGATAAAAGTATGACTAAAACTGTCGAGCGTTTGCACAAATGCTTTCCGGGAGCAGCAATTTTAGTGATCTCAACCGCTGATAAAGCGACCAAGTATGAGACAGCTATGAAAACAGACTCAGCTGTGGTGCCGCTTACTCGTGCACAAAAAAGCTACGCTATGAAAACCAAATCAGCTTATGTTGATTTGTATAAATTAATGGGAGGCAACGGCTCCATGACCAAATGGGTTGAACAAGATCCTCCATTGGCTAATAAAGATTATACCCATTTTAACTTTAGAGGTTCAAAAAAAATAGGCGGAATGTTATTTCAAGAACTGGATCGTGGATATGAAAAGTACAAGCTTTTGCGCAAGCAAGCTATGCCTACAACGCCTAATGCAACGCCTGAGAAAAGCCAATCAGATAGTTTAAGTAGTAACCAACAAACTGCAAATGGGCAATAAACTATATTTATTCCTGTTTCTTGGACTGATGTCCTTTAAAGGATGTTCTCAAACGAATGACACCACTACTACTATGGATTTAATCGAGACTTCAGATGTCGTTGCTTTTTCGAATGCAGGCAACATCGAAAACAGTATTGAAATTGCTTCTTTTTTAGCGAAACTAAAGAAGGTAAAAAACGATAAAACGGGGCAAATTAATATTGTTCACATAGGAGACTCGCATATTCAAGGGGATGTCATGACCAATGAGATCAGGGAGAGTTTGCAAGCTTACTTTGGTAATGCAGGCCGAGGGTTTGTGTTTCCGCATAACTTAGTAAAGACCAACGGCGCTACAGATTTTAGATTTTCATCGAATGTGGTTTGGAAAAGTTACCGCAATATCTACCCTGAAAAAGGAGATGAAATTGGGTTAAGCGGTATATTGTTAAGCACAAAATCGAAAAAATTAGTGCTGCAATTGAATGCTAAAGAAGCAGATAATGCCTTTAACACCATAAAAAT
>NZ_JAQWTM010000256.1 GCF_029242675.1 Flavobacterium sp. | reverse complement strand
TGATCGTTTTTTTGCTGACTTTGGTAAAAAAACCACTGATTATTATGAGTTAATTAAATTATCTCCTGCCTACAGAGTCTATTTTGGTGTAGATGAATTTATCGCAATCGCTGATAATTTGCCTGAAATAGAAGCCACTTTTGAAAAAATTGAAAAAGGTAGTGGTGCTGTTTTGCATGCTTTCATGATGGAGGCGCAAAGTAACTATAACATTGCCATCAAGGATTTGGTTTACCGTCCGGGAGTTTCTCCTCTAGAATTAGTAACGGTAGAAACCGCTAAAAAGGTAGGTGAGTTTTTTAGTAACATCAGTAGAGATGTTCGCAAGAAATTCAAAAACCCGCAACTGATTCAAATATTAGAATTTCCTGTTCTCTTTTTGGGAGCAAAACCATCGGATACACCTTCGTTTTACAGTTTTATGAATTATGCCGACTTTGGTCTTGGAACTTGGCATCCTAAAACAGGAATGTTCGATGTAGTTCGTGCCATGAAAAGTCTGGCTGAAGAGCTTGGAGTTGTTTTTCATACCAATGCCAATATTGAAAAAATTATAGTCGAAAATAAAACTGCCAAAGCCATTGTTGTCAATGGAGAAAGAGTGGATTCAGACTTAGTTTTAAGTGGTGCTGATTACCATCACACTGAAACTTTGCTGGATCAAGAGCACCGTGCGTATTCTGAAAAGTATTGGGATAGCCGTGTTTTCGCACCTTCTTCTTTGCTTTTTTATGTTGGTTTTGATAAAAAAATTGACAATATTTCGCATCATGCTTTATTTTTTGATACTGATTTCTACCAGCATGCAAAAGATATTTATGATGAGCCAAGATGGCCAGATGAACCATTATTTTACGCTAACTTTCCATCAATTACCGATAAAACGGCTGCTCCCGAGGGGATGGAATCGGCTTTCTTTTTAGTGCCACTAGCACCGGGGATAAATGATACTGAGGCGTTGAGAGAAGAGTACTTTGAAAAAATAATGAATCGATTTGAGTCGGTTACTAAACAGAATGTCAAAAAAAATATTATATTTAAAAAGTCATTTTGTAAAAACGATTTTGTGTCGGAATACAACTCCTATAAAGGAAACGCATACGGAATGGCGAATACATTATTACAAACTGCTTTCCTTAGGCCGAAACTAAAGAGCAAGAAAGTTCGTAATTTATATTTCACAGGGCAGTTGACAGTTCCTGGACCAGGAGTGCCACCAGCATTAATTTCAGGTAAATTAGTGTCGGATTTGATTAATAAACAATTTTTACAAGAATAATATGAAGCAATTATTTGACGATGTCTCTTTTAAGTGCAGTAAATTAGTAACTAAAAACTATTCTACTTCTTTTTCTTTGGCAGTCTACATGCTATCGCCAAGTATAAGAGATGCTATTTACAGCATTTATGGTTTCGTGCGTTTTGCCGACGAAATTGTGGATTCATTTCATGGTTTTGATAAGGAAGTTTTAATTGATGACTTCGAAAAAGAATATTACAAAGCATATGATTTAGGTATTAGCTTGAATCCCATTTTAAATTCGTTTCAGCAAACTGTGAAAGAGTATAATATCACGGATGATATGATACAATCCTTCTTGAAAAGTATGAAACTAGATTTAGTGAAATCGGATTACGATAGCCAAGAAGAATACGAGGAATACATATATGGTTCTGCTGATGTAGTGGGCTTAATGTGCTTGAAAGTTTTTGTTTCAGGAAACGAAGATCAATATGAAGCTCTAAAAGGAGAGGCAATGCGATTGGGTTCTGCTTTTCAAAAAGTGAATTTCCTTCGCGATCTAAAAGACGATAATTTGCTTTTAAACCGTAATTATTTTCCGGGAGTGGATCTAAAATCATTTGATGAAAATGCTAAAACAGCTATCATCAAAGAGATTGAAGAGGATTTTAGAGTTGCTTACGAAGGAATAGTAAAATTACCAATGGAGGCTAAATTTGGTGTGTACACCGCTTATGTTTATTACAAAAAGCTTTTGACCAAACTAAAAAACACACCTTATCACCAAATAGGGACCTCTCGCATCCGAGTGTCTAATTACACCAAAGCGGGTCTTTTAGCACAGTCTTTCGTGACTTATAAATTACGTTTAGTTCAATAAATCAATACAATTAAAATAAATTACAATGATATCCTTTTTGATTTTTTTAGCGGTTTTCCTTCTTATGGAGTGCGTTACTTGGCTAACACATAAGTACGTGATGCACGGCTTTATGTGGTATTTTCACGAAGACCACCACCAGCCTAAATACGAGCACCCTTTTGAGCGCAATGACATCTTTTTTGTGATTTTTGCTATACCGTCAATTGCTTTGTTCTATTTTGGTGCCGAAGCAGGTTTTAATTACCTCTTTTTTATCGGTTTAGGGATTTTTGCCTACGGTTTAAGTTATTTTATGATTCATGACGTCTTGATCCACCAACGTTTCAAATGGTTCAAGAACACTAACAATAAATACTTGATTGGTTTGCGTAAAGCGCATAAAGTACACCATAAAAACATGGGTAAAGAGGACAGCCAAGTATTCGGAATGCTCTTCGTTCCATTTAAATATTACAAAATGTAAAATAAGTAGGGCGTGACCTTTTAAAAAAACTGAAAATAGTTTTCTTAAAAGGTCGGGCTTTACACTCCCGCTTTTATAAACGCGACCAAAGGTCTTGTTTATAAAGAGCTCCGTTGCAATCCCTCACGCGAAACAACCTTACAATTCAACTCGCAAAAACTATCTCTGATGAAAATATACTCCATAAAAACGGTTCAAAATGTAACAGCATCCTTAGATGAATGTTGGTCTTTTTTCTCTAGTCCGCGTAATTTGCAAAAAATAACGCCATCGGATATGGGTTTTGAAATCACCGATTATGATGAGAGAACAGTATACCCTGGTCAAGTGATTCAGTACAAAGTACGTCCCTTGTTTGGGATTACTTTATCTTGGATGACGGTAATAACGGCAGTTAAAGAAAATAGTTATTTTATTGATGAGCAACGCTTTGGACCTTACGCTTTATGGCACCACAAACATTTTTTTGAAGCTACTCCTGAAGGCGTAAAAATGACTGATGTCGTACATTATGGTTTACCGCTAGGATTCTTAGGACGTATTATGAATACATTAGTGGTTAAAAGCAAACTGAAAGAAATTTTTGAGTTCAGAGAAAAAGCCGTTGACGCAATGTTTAATAAAAAGTAATGAGTAAAGCAGTAGTTTCGTTTTTTTGGTTCAGACGCGATTTAAGGTTGGAAGATAATATAGGATTGTTTCAAGCGTTAAAAAGCGAGTATCCTGTCATCCCTTTATTTGTTTTTGATACGGATATACTTGATAAATTACCTAAAGATGATGCTCGTGTTAGTTTCATTCACGATAATTTAAGTAACATCAATGAACAACTAAAAGGGCTAGGAAGTTCGTTGCTAATCAAAAACGGTTCTACCAAACAAGTATGGCAATCCCTAGTCGATGAGTATGACATTAAAGAAGTTTTTTTTAATAAAGATTACGAACCGTATGCCATTGCTAGAGACGAGGCAATTTGTGAATTGTTAGAACAAAAAAATATAATTTCTTACTCTTTCAAAGATCAAGTTATATTTGAAGAAAAAGAAATTGTAAAAGCCGACGGACTGCCCTATACTGTTTATACTCCTTATAAAAATAAATGGTTAGAAAACTATAAGTTAAATGCACCCGTTCAAGAGTACGATTTAAAACCGCTTTTTAGCAATTGGTTTCAATCTAATTTTGAATTATTATCGCTTGAGGATATCGGTTTTGTTCGAAGCAAAATCAAGGTGAAACCCTATACTTTTAAGGGAGTAGCCACTTATGATGAAACAAGGGATTTCCCTGCTGTCGATTCTACATCTTATTTATCACCTCATTTGCGTTTTGGTACGGTAAGTATCCGTAAAATGGTTAATTATGCTGCCCAATCAAATGCTCTTTTTTTAAGTGAATTGATTTGGCGTGAATTTTTCATGCAGATACTTTTTAGTTTTCCAAAAGTAGTGACGCATAATTTCAAGCCTGCTTATGACGGAATCGAGTGGCGCAATAATGAAGATGATTTTAAAAGATGGTGCGAAGGAAAAACAGGTTACCCAATGGTTGATGCAGGAATGCGTCAGCTTAATGAGACAGGATACATGCACAACCGTGTGCGTATGGTTGTGGCTAGTTTTTTAATCAAGCATTTGATGATTCAGTGGCAATGGGGCGAAGCTTATTTTGCTCAAAAATTACTGGATTACGAACTATCGGCTAATGTAGGTAACTGGCAGTGGGCCGCCGGTACAGGTTGTGATGCTGCGCCTTATTTTAGAGTTTTCAATCCTGAAATTCAACTGAAAAAGTTTGACGAAAAAGGAAGATACATTCGTAAATGGATTCCTGAATTTGATTTAGGCTACGGTGCTCCTATGGTGGAACATGCTTTTGCACGCGATAGAGCCATAGCAACCTACAAAGCAGGTATTTTAAAGTAATATTTGCTCGTAAATATTGGATAATTGGCTTTGAAAACAGAGAGATAAACTACGTAAAGACCCGTTTTAGACTTAACAGTTTTGTTCTTTAAATTTTTGTTTAAAGGTAATTGTCAATTTAAACCAGTTTATCTTTAAGATCGAGATTTTTTAGCCCAGATAGTAGCGGCATCCTTTGCTTTTTTTCTTTAAAAAAGGAAAGATAAAGCGGATAGCTGGAAATAGCTCCTCACTATTATTTAATTAATTTATTGAGCATTCCTTCAAAAATAAAGCCGTGGAAAGGTAGAACTGAATACCAATATAATTTTCCCCATATTCCTCGAGGTCTAAACGTAGCTGATTGATACAAGGTATTGCCAATAATTTTGAATTCTAACCAGGCTTCTCCCGGTAGTTTCATTTCGGCAAACAGTACTAGTTTTCCTTTTTCTTTATTGGCATACAGCACTCTCCAAAAATCAAGTGAATCGCCAGCATGGATGTCGTGTTTATTTGTTCGGCCGCGTCGGGAACCAACACCACCAAAAAGTTTATCGATAAAACCTCTTAAATCCCATAGCCAGTCGCCATAATACCATCCTACTTCGCCACCAATTGACCAGATTTGGTTAACGGTGTAGTCTCTATCGATGATTTCTTTTTTGCGACGATCAATGTAGCAATCCTTTTTTGGTACTTTTAAATAAGTGGATATATTGGTTTTGAAACGACCACTAACTAAAGAATCTTTCCAGCTGGAAGCAACAGAATCGGATTCGATTTTAACCAAGGCTCTTGACAACGCTAAATCATAAGGCATAGGAGTTACTCCAAGTAGTTCGTTGATTCTTGTATCTCGGCAAACTACCTCAACCTTCATGCTACTGACTAAAGCACTTGCTAATTTATAGGAAGTCGAGGTGACAAAATAAAGCCAGTAGGAGGAGAGTTTAGGAGTCATCACGGGAACGGTAAAAATCCAGCGTTTCAAATTTTTTGCTTTGGCAAAGCCCAAAAGCATCTCTTTATAAGTCAGAATATCAGGTCCGCCAATGTCAAAACTTTGATTGTAGGTTACTTGATTTAGTAGTGATTTGGATAAAAACTCCAATACATCTGTAATTGCTATGGGTTGACATCGTGTATTAAGCCATTTTGGAGTAATCATTACAGGCAATTTATTGACTAAATCTCTAATGATTTCGAATGAAGCGCTACCAGATCCTACGATTATACCCGCTCGTAAGGTAGTCATGGCATAGGTTCCTGTATTTAGAATTTCTTCGACTCTTTTTCTTGAAGATAAATGCTTGGAAAGGGAATCATCGTTGACAATTCCGCTTAGGTAAATCACTTGTTGTGCCTGCGTTTTATTAATTTGAGACACAAAATTCAATGCCGACTCTTTTTCAAGTTTGTCATAATTATCGGCAGAGCTTGACATGGAGTGAATAAGGTAATAAGCCGCATCAATATCGTTGGGAATGGCAGCTAAGGTCTCTTCTTTTAAAAAATCGACTTCAATTACTGAAACCCGATTTTTGTATGGGAGCGGAACAAAAAAGCGATTTAAATCTCTTACGCAACAAACTATGTCGTGTCCTTGGTCTATTAAAATGGGTAATAGTCTTTTTCCGATATAGCCTGTTGCGCCTGTTAAGAGAATTTTCATCGCATTGTGGTATTTAGTTTAGCTCAACTTATTCGAGATTAAGCTTATGAATTCTTTTCTAGTTTTATTTTTTTCAAATGCTCCAGTAAAAGAGGAAGTGGTCGTGAATGAATTTTGCTTTTCGATTCCGCGCATTTGCATACACATGTGCTGCGCTTCAATAACTACTGCTACTCCTAGAGGCTCTAGCGCTTCTTGTATACAGTCTTTAATTTGATCTGTCAATCGTTCTTGTACTTGCATTCTTCTTGCAAAAGCATCAACGATTCTAGGTATTTTACTTAATCCAACGATTTTGCCGTTTGGAATGTAGGCTACGTGCGCTTTTCCAAAAAAAGGCAACATATGGTGTTCACACATCGAATATACTTCAATATTTTTAACTACAATCATTTGGCTATGATCTTCGGTAAAAAGAGCCCCTTTTAATATTTCTAATGGGTCTAGCGCATATCCATGAGTTAAAAACTGCATTGCTTTAGCCACTCGTTCTGGAGTTTTTTCTAAACCTTCTCTTGTTACGTCTTCACCTAGACCATGAATAATGGTTTTGTAGTTTTCGGCTAATACAGCAGTTGTTTCCGCATTATATTGCTCTTTTTTCTCGTAATTTTTCATTTCTTTGATCATGCTTAAATCTGCTATTTGGAGGGTAATTATATTTTAAAAGTTACAATGCCGTAATCCATTTCGAATACTTGTCCTGAAATAGATTTTGCTTTATTTGATATTAGGAAGTCAGCCATATCAGCTACTTCAGATGGTTTTAAATACCCTTTCATTGGATGACGTTCTACCATCATGTCTTTCATTCTGTCATTTCTTAGAATATTGGCAGACAAAGACGTTTCTGTAATAGTAGGAGCAATGGCGTTAATTCTAATTGTCGATGCTAATTCAGCACCTAACGTTTTTACTAAACCTTCGACACCTGCTTTTGCTGTAGCGATGCTCGCGTGAAAAGGCATTCCAAGTTTTGCTGCTACAGTACTAAATAGCACTATAGATGGATTAGTTCCTTTTTTTAAGGCAGGCAAGTATTTTTGAATCGTTTTAACAGCACCAATTACATTGATTTCAAAGTCATTTCTGAAATCATCAATACTTAAATTCCCTATTGGTTTTAAGTTGATAGATCCTGGGCAATAAATTAAAGTGTCTACATTTTCAATCTCTGGCAAGGCATCTTGTAAGATATCTAAAGGAAAATGCTTCAGGTTAGGATGTGTGATATCCGGAGCATTTCTACTGATGTTGTAAATATAATTATTTTCTAACTGTTGCAATAAAATAGCACTTCCTATTCCTTTGCTACCACCTACTATTACTATGTTTTTCATAATTGTTTTTTAATGGACCAAGTGGCTAGCGCTTGGATATTTTGTTGTTGTTTATTTGTCTTTGCATGGTGCATTTAAATCTTCCCTCAGTGAAGTTGCGTAGTTTTTCGTGTTTGGTTTTGCGACCTTGAACCCTTGCGCGCCACATTCTAAAGCTAGACGGCTTCAATTCGGCTCGCATCAAGTCAATTACCTCTTGTTCTTTCAAACCAAATTGTAGTTGAATTGCTTCGAAAGTAGTGCGGTCTTCCCACGCCATTTCGATTACACGATCTTTTTCTAAATCAGTCAATTGTGCTCCTGCCATTCTTAATATTTTAGATAATCATTTACTTTTATATTCGCTTTCAAGTCGAACATTAGATTGTACAATCCAAAGAAGGTTCTGTTAATGTAGATGAAATGTTTAGATCCACGATTACCGTTCATTTTCTTTAAGTTGGTATCGTTTGCAAAACGTTCTCCTAATTTCGCAATATTTTCAAAGAAAATTTCGTCAGAGAAATCAAAAGTCTCTGATTGGAATGGTTGCGTAAATAAAGAGAGTAAGTCGTGAAACATTTGCGTGAAATACGCAATTTCCTCTTTGGTATCGTCAGCTCTTAAAATCTCTAGATTAAATAGTTTTTCTTTGAATAACTTTTTATTGTCTATTACATTTTTATCAATCAATTCAAAGTAGGGAACATAGAAGTCATTAGGAATACTCTTCATGCAACCAAAGTCTAATGCCACTAGCTCATTTTTTTCGTTGATTAAAAAATTCCCAGGATGTGGATCAGCATGTACTTTTTTCAAAACGTGAATTTGATACATATAAAAATCCCATAGCGCCTGACCAATTTTATTTGCTACAATTGGATCTGAATTTTTGAATTCTGACAAATGCACGCCAGTCATCCAATCCATCGTAATGATTTTCTCTGATGAATATTCAGGATAGTATTCAGGGAAAACTAAATTTTCTATTTTTTTACAAGCTGCCACAACTTCTTGGCTCTGCTTCAATTCTAATAAATAATTCGTTTCTTCAATAAGTTTATCTTCAACTTCTTTAAAATATTTATCAGAGTCTTTTCCTTGCAAATTGAACATTCTGATCGCAATAGGTTTTACCAAAGCCAAATCAGAGGATATGCTGTTAGCAACTCCAGGATACTGAATTTTCACAGCAAGTTTTTTATTGTTTTTCACCGCCAAATGCACTTGACCAATACTAGCCGCATTAACTGAGTTAGCATTGAATTCATCAAAAATTTCATAAGGTGTTTTACCAAAGTTATTTTTGAATGTTTTTAGTACTAATGGTGCTGATAGTGGCGGTACTGAAAATTGAGAAAGTGAAAATTTCTCAACATAAGCCTGTGGTAAGAAATTCTTGTCCATGCTTAGCATTTGAGCTACTTTCAAAGCGCTACCTTTCAAACTCTTCAGTCCGTCATATATATCTTCGGCATTGCTTTCATTTAATTTATCACGAGTTAAGTCCGAATTCACGATTTTCTCTCCGTAATATTTTAAATAATTCACACCAACTTTGGCTCCTGTTTGTACGAGTTTTGTTGCTCGTTCAATTTTGGATGTGGGTATATAGTCAATTGTTTTCATTTAGTTTTTTTGTGTTTTTTCTTTGAAAATAAATTTTCCAAAGTCAATAAGGCTGTTGATTGGTGCAATGTTTATCAAGTCGAAACTTAACTTTACACTCTTCTCAATATAGATGTCTGTCTTTTCAAAAGCAGCAGATCCGTCTTCAATCCAAAATTTCAAGGTTAGTAAGAATTGTATCCAAGCACTTTCTTGAATTGCTTTTTCTTGTAATTCTTGTAGTTTTTCTTGATCAATTAATATTTCATCAGTAGTAATCTCAGCAATAAACAGTTTGAAATTAGTTCTTAAACTAGATAATTGTGCTAGGTTTTTAAGTTGGTTTTTATTTTGGTGCAAACTCATTAATACATACGAACGATTAGCGGTTAGCAATTCGAAAAAAGTAAAGTAGAAACTTAATAATTTACTTTTCATATCATAGGTCTCGTAATTCGCATCTTTTTGAAGCAGCTCCATCGTACGCTCAAAGAACATGTCATATATTACCTTGTCTATGCTTTCAAGATTACCAAAAAAGGTATAAAATTCTGCTTCTGTAAAATCATTAGACTTTGCAAAATTGTAAACTGATTTAGGCTTCTCGTTATGTTCTAATGTGTAGTTCATAAACATAGAAACGATAGATTCTTTCGTTATTTTAGATTTCTTGGTTGCCATTTGTACTTTTTTTTAGAGTATAAAGATAATAAATGTTTAACAATTATTCGACAAAGTTAAACAAAATTTATTTTGTATCTTTGACTAAAGACGATTTAAATAAATAATTGATGAAAAAAAATGTTCTGATAACTGGAGGTACGGGTTTTGTGGGGAAGCATTTAACAGCCTTATTAATAGATAGCGGCTATAGTGTATCTATTTTAAGTCGTACAAAGAAAAAGAGTACCGATACTATTTTTTATTACACTTGGGATGTTGAAAAACAGCTAATTGAAAACGAAGCGGTTCTCAATGCAGATTTTGTTATTCATCTAGCGGGTGAGAACATCGCGGGTAAGCGATGGAGTAAAGAACGTAAGGAAGCAATCATTAGCAGTAGGGAAGAAAGTGCTAAATTGATTTACGGTGTGGTTAAGAAATATGATAAAAAGCTCGACGCTTTCATTTCGGCATCTGGAGTTGGGATTTATGGTGCGATTAATGGTCAGGCCATTTGCGTGGAGGATCAAAAACCAGCAAACGACTTTTTGGGATTAACCTGTCAAAAGTGGGAAGCTGTAGCCAATCAATTTCAAAAACTGGGAATACGTACGGTTAAAGTTCGCACTGGGTTAGTTGTAGGTCCTAATGATGGTTTTCTTGAAAAATTAAAGCCGTTATTTAAATATAGGTTGGGATCCGCTTTAGGAACAGGGACACAGTACATGCCTTGGATTCATATTGATGATTTATGTGCTATTTACCTCGAAGCGATTCAAAATGCTGATATGAGTGGAGCGTATAATGCAGCCATCAATGATAATACTACCAATGCTAGTTTCTCTGCTACTTTTGCACAGGTTTACGGTTATAAAATTTGGCTACCCAACGTTCCAGCTTTTATTATGAAAGTGGCCTTGGGTGAAATGGCAAAATTACTTTTAACCGGTCGCCGCGTGTCAAACGAAAAAATAAAAGCAGTAGGTTTTACTTTTAAATGGCAAAAGTTGGATGAAGCTATCAAGGCTAGTCTTTAATAGCTAGTCTAGTATCGCTTCTAAATGAACTTTTACATTGCGATCAATTTTGTCCCGAACTAAAAACGGAATTGCAATTCCGAAATCGTCGGTATTTAAACTAAAGTTTGTCGTTAAGACCAGTTGCTTTCCATTTTTTTTAAGAACAATGGCTGCTTTAATTTTTTTTGATTGGCCATGGATGGTGATAATGCCTTCAACATAAAAAGTAGATTGGATAGTTGTAAAATCGACCCAATCAAAATTTAGTATAGTTCCTTTAAATGTTGCTTTTGGATATTTCTTAGTTTCTAAGTAATTCTCATTGAAATGCTGCTGCATAAGCTTTCTTTCAAATTGAAAATCTTTCATTTTTACTACGAAGTTAATGGTACTTCTGTTAGTGTCAATAATACAAATCGTACTTCTGTTTTCCGCTTCTATGGGTTCAAATAATGGAACAGAAGCCTCAAAAGAAATTATAGCCTTGTGAGTAGTCCATTTTTTTTGTGCATTAACCGTAATGCAACTCAATAATAGGAGGAGTAGTATTTTTTTCATGAGAATAACATTTAGGGGCTAACCTAAAGTTACGAATAATCTTAGCTATTTCCTAATGAAAAACATGAAAAAAAAATGGAGCAACTTCCATTCCTTTCTGACACTCTTTGCAAGATTATGGTATTTGGATACTTACGCGGTATTGCTTCAAACTATCAATAGCTTCTTTTGAATTGTAGTTGAAGTTTTCCTCATGGCGGTCTTTTTCCTTTTTTAGTGCAATTTGCTTGAGGCAATTGATAAAGCGCCTAACCTGCTTTTCTGTAGATAGTATGAGTCCAGGAACTTGAGCGTTGTTTCCATTAGTATCTTTTGACACCATGGTGAAATAGGAGGAGTTGCAATGTTTTTTTGCTCCAGTTTGTATGTTTTCCGACTCTACGCGTATGCCTACGATCATCGAACTCTTTCCAACATAATTAACGCTGGCCTTCATTGTTACCAGTTCGCCTACCTCGATTGGGCTTAAAAAATCTACCGTGTCAACACTAGCGGTTACGCAATAATTACCTGAAAATTTTGAAGCACAGGCAAAAGCAATTTGATCTAAAAGTGATAAGATATAGCCACCATGAATTTTACCACTAAAGTTAGTATGAGACGGCAACATTAGTTCTGAAATGGTGATATCCGATGATTCAACGGTTTTGTAATTATTTGTCATACTTTTTATTTAAATCGGTACGGTGAGTCTTCCTCCTTTACATCAATGATAAAGTATTTCGTATCGCCCCACCAAGCAAAAGTTTTGTAGCGTTCTACATATTTTACTTTGACATATTTACCCTCAAATTGTTGTAAATCAGTTATCACTTGTTTGTCTTTGTCTAAAACTGAAAAGGCAAATATTTGTGCTCCCGAAATTCCTTGGCTAATTTCTCCTTCCCATGTTTTAAAGATCACTCCTTTATTACTAAATTTTATTAGTTGTCCTGATCGTACTCCTTCGCTATAGGTTGCATTGTATATGAAGGTAAAATAGGCAATAATCGATACTAGGATTGTGATACTTAGTATCATTATAAATTTTCTCATGTTTTTAATTTAAAAGTTCGTTCTCTTCCTTGGTGGCTCTGTTTATAATACTATCTGGTAGCGATTTTTTAGCTTTCGCACCCATCTTCTTTAATTTTTCGACACTAGTAATGAGGTTTCCTTTACCTTCTACTAATTTGTTCATCGCACCGCTGTATTCTGTCTTGCTTTCGTCAATTTTCTTTCCAATTTTGATAAGGTCAGTAACAAACCCTTCGAATTTGTCATACAAAGCTCCTGCTTGGCGAGCAATTTCAAAAGCATTTTCTTGCTGTTTTTGGTTGGCCCACATACTATCAATTGTTCGCAATGTAGCCAATAATGTTGCAGGAGTTACAATTACAATATTTTTTTCAAATGCTTTGTTGTATAATGTCGTGTCTTCGTTTAAAGCCATCGCAAAGGCAGGTTCAATAGGAATAAATAATAAAACGAAATCAGGGCTTTCGATTTGGTATAAATCCTGATAGTTTTTATTACCTAATTGCTCCACGTGGCGTTTTATCGAATTGACGTGTTCTTTTAAATAGCCTGTTTTTAATTCGTCCTCCTCTTCGTTGATGTATTTTTCATAAGCTGTTAATGATACTTTTGAATCGACGATCATCTTTTTTCCATCAGGTAAATTAATAACCACATCAGGAAATACGCGGTTGCCGTCTTCGGTAGTAAAAGCCTGCTGCACTTCATATTCACGCCCTTTTTCCAAACCTGATTTTTCAAGTACCCGTTCTAGGACAAGTTCGCCCCAATTTCCTTGCATCTTGCTATCGCCCTTTAATGCCTTTGTAAGATTAATGGTTTCTTTGCTCATTTGAATGTTCATCTCACGTAACCCTAAAATTTGTTGACGTAAAGCAGCATGATAATCAATACTTTCTTTGTGTGTATCCTCTACTTTTTTCTCGAACAACTGAATCTTATCTTGTAAAGGCGACAAGATGTTTTTCATGTTTTCCTTGTTCTGCTCTGTAAATTTGTTTGACTTTTCGTCTAAAATTTTATTGGCTAAATTTTCAAATTCTTTGGTGAATTTTTCTTGAAGTTTTTCAACTTCGTCTTTTTGCTCTTTGTTGCGTTCCCACAGGTTTTCAAAATCTACTTCTTTTTTGGAGAGTTGAATAGCTAAGCTGTCTTTTTCATTTCGAATGGTTTCTTTTTCAGAATTAGCTGTTTCTAATTGTTTCTCTAAGCTGTTTTTATCGTTCATAAATTGTATTCTTTGTTGGTCGAATTGCGCATTAAGCGCGATTAACCTTTCTTCCAAACTGACTTTTTCAGATTGAAAGCGAGCGGAGAAAATTAATTTGCCAATAAAAATACCAACTGCAAGGGCAATTAGGAAAAGAAATAAAAAGGGAATAAGGTCGGACATAAAAAGGGTTTAGTGAATAGTAAAAGTAAACAAAGAAAGTGCTTTTTCCTAAAATTGAAAAGAGACAATTTAAAAATGTATTTTTGCCCTAAATTATCCCCATTCATGTCGCACCATCATTTTATTCTTCACAAGCCTTATGGTTATTTGAGTAAATTTATTTATGAATTGAAGCGGAAAAAGAAACTTTTGGGTGAATTGCATGATTTTCCCAACGGGACGATGGCCATTGGACGACTAGATGAGGACTCCGAAGGATTGCTACTATTGACTACAGATGGAAAAGTAAGTGAACAAATTCGATCTAAAAAAGTAGACAAGGAGTATTACGTCCAAGTAGATGGTGTAATCACACAAGCAGCAATTGAAATTCTAAAGGCAGGTGTCGAGATTGGGTTTGATGGTAGCAAATACACCACCAAAAAATGCGAAGCGCGATTGCTTACTGAAATTCCTGATTTTGGTCCGCGTGGAAAAAAAATCAGAGATGAACGCCACGGACCTACTTCCTGGGCATCGATTACGGTTAACGAAGGTAAATTTAGACAGGTACGAAAAATGACTGCCGCTGTTGGTTTTCCTACCTTACGATTAGTCCGTGTTCGAATAGGTAACGTACATTTACAAGATTTGAAAGCGGGTGACGTAATGGAAGTCGATCATTTTTCAGTCGAAAAGTAAAACCCACTTTTAATCTTAAACTTTAAACTATTTTAAAAATGTTAAATATTGTTTTAGTAGAACCTGAAATCCCTAACAACACAGGAAACATTGGAAGGTTGTGCGTGGGTACAGAGAGTAAACTGCATTTGATTCATCCGTTTGGGTTTGTGATTAATGATAAAAACTTAAAACGTTCTGGTTTGGATTATTGGGTTCACCTTGATGTAACCGAATATCAAAATGTGGCCGAATGGAAATCTCAAATTCCGGATCTATCACGAGTTTTTTTAATGAGTTCGCATGCGACGAAATCCTACCTAGAAATCGATTTTCAAGATGGTGACTGGTTGGTTTTTGGAAAGGAAAGTAAGGGTTTGAGCGAAGAAGTCTTAGCTCAATTTGATAATCACTTAAAAATCCCTATGTCGAGCAATATTAGAAGTTTCAACATCGCCAATTCGGTTGCTTTTGTAATTGGTGAAGCGAAGAGACAGATAGGATTGAAATAGTTCTCAAGATTACAAAGGTTAGCCCAGATAGGAGCGGCATCCTTTTATTTTTTTCCTTAAAAAATAAAAGATAAAGCGGATAGCTGGAATCAGCTCCTACTCCTTTTACTTGATTATAAACTTACCTTTTTCGGAATCGAATGAAATATGCTCGTCTTTGAAAATGGTGTTGAAAGTTCCTTTGGAAATAAAATTACAGGGTTCATCTTGCAAAACGGCTTCGGGTGTCATGATAATCATTTCGTCACTCAACTGAATGGCCATGTCGATATCATGAGTCGAAAAAAGAATGCATTTTTGAGTTTCGATTGTAAGCTTTTTTAAGAGCTTGAACAAAGCGACTTTGTGTAATAAATCCAAGTGGGTTGTAGGTTCGTCGAG
>NZ_JAQWTM010000251.1 GCF_029242675.1 Flavobacterium sp. | reverse complement strand
CGGAGGACCGAAACACTTATTCTACTGATAGCATTCATACTACAAGACAAACTTATGCATGCCACAGTGGTTTTTTAAAATCTCTCGATTCTATTACTCTTATTCTTTTGTTCTAACATCTCTGTTAAAACGGCTGTCAATTCAATATGTCTAGGAACGTGTTCTTATATTTTAAACCTGAAATAAATTCAGATTAAATCACTTCGTTTTTCACTTTTCGTGTTTCTCGAAGCGGGTGCAAAAGTAGAAAACTAATTCGTTTCTCGCAAGAAAAATTTAAAGTTTTTTTTAAGAGATAAATCTCTTTTTCTTCTCATTTTCTTACCAGTGTGTCAAATAACTTTTCTTGTTCTGCGGGGTGCAAAAATAATTGGTTTACTTTAATCTCACAAGCTTTATTTGATATTTTTTTAAAAAGAAATATTCTCCTTTACATCAGTAATGCTTGCCAGTGTGTCAGTGAACTTATTCGTTGTTGCGGGTGCAAAAGTAGTGAGTCTTCTCCCTTAAACAATACTTTATAATCACTTTTATTTCACATTTGTTTAACCTTAGCTTTAACTCACTGAAAATGCAAACTTTGTGAAGCACTCTTTTTTGAACGTTTTATTAATTGTAAGAATAAACGTTTATTCTAGCGTCCGTTTTATTAAATCTACGCCATGTTTAGCGCCTTTATTGAAATGCAGTAGCTCGTAAAAGCTTTTTCTATAACCACTCTTGGGTTAAGAATACCATTTTAAGATTGCTTACATCCTTAAACATTGGGATTTCTTGCTTTTGGAAATGAAAAAACATGGATCAACCCCCTACTCCACATATATAAGCATCAAAACTGTATCTCCTTCCCCGCAACCATAGCCCGGATAGCAGCGGCATCCTCTAGTGGTGGGGTTCACCACTAGAGATAGAGCGGATAGCAGGAAATAGCTCCTAGGAACCATAATTTTTACTATTCTTATATATAAGTGAAAAAATTTATTCTCAATTTTATAGGGTTTTAGTTCTTGAGATTTTACTTAGAAAAAAATTTCTGAAACCGTCAAACTCAACCGGATTAGCTGGTAATTTACCCACTGAACATCTCAAGTAAGAACCTTGTACACCATCATGAAACCTCTCTCCTTCTAAATAACCAACAGCACACATTTTTCCATAAAAAAAACCGACACTATATGTAGTATCGGTTTTTAAGTGAAGGCAGAAGGATTCGAACCTTCGACCGCCTGCTTAGAAGGCAGGTGCTCTATCCAGCTGAGCTATGCCTCCTTAGATAAATTAAATTATCAATAAGTTTAAATAAAAAAGCCCCTTTAATAAGAGGCCTTTTTTATTGTATCTTGTTGTTGTTATTACAACTTAGCAACAAATTTAGTCAACTTAGATTTCAAGTTAGAAGCTTTATTATCGTGGATAATATTCTTTTTAGCTAACTTATCAATCATAGATATAACATTAGATAATTTTGATGTAGCATCAGTTTTATCAGTAGCTATTCTTAACGCTTTGATCGCATTACGAGTAGTTTTGTGTTGGTATCTATTTAATACTCTTCTCTTTTCGTTACTTCTAATTCTTTTTAGAGCTGACTTATGATTTGCCATTTTATTATATTTTTTTTCTTTACTATTCTTTATACTTGTAGTCCGTAAG
>NZ_JAQWTM010000196.1 GCF_029242675.1 Flavobacterium sp. | reverse complement strand
ACTTTAGGTTTTTGTAAACTCCCTGCTGATTTAAGTTGGAAAACGATTATTAGTGTTGGTTTTCTAGGCGGTATAGGATTTACTATGTCCATTTTTATCACTTTATTGGCCTTTGATGATCAGGTGTTGATCAGTCATGCTAAATTTGTAATTTTACTATCGTCACTAACAGCAGGAATTATTGGATTCCTATGCTTAAAGCAAACCTTAAAAGCGAATCCCGATGAAAACAATAATTAGTCAAATACTAGCCTACATCAATCTGAGTGCGGGAGAAGACAACAAGTTTAAAGTTCTTGAAAATGTAAAGTCTAACATCTCTTTTAAAGGAGCCAACCTTTGGATTTTGGCTTGTGCCATTGTGATTGCTTCGATAGGATTAAACGTAAATTCTGCAGCCGTAATTATTGGTGCCATGTTAATTTCACCCTTAATGGGGCCAATCATTGGTGCTGGTTTTGGATTAGGTGTATTCGATTTTAGTTTGCTAAAAAAATCTTTAAAAAATTTAGGGATTGCTACATTTGTAGGATTGATAGTTTCAGCAATCTATTTTTATTTGAGTCCGTTTAAGGAAACCCAACCCGAATTATTATCTAGAACTGCTCCTAATATTTACGATATATTAATAGCTTTTTCAGGTGGTTTAGTAGGTGCTATTGCAATTACACGTGTTGAAAAAGGAAATCCAATTCCCGGAGTAGCAATAGCAACAGCCTTGATGCCTCCTTTATGTACGGCCGGATACGGAATTGCAATAGGTAGTATGAAATTCTTTTTTGGAGCTATTTACTTGTACTCTATCAACTGTGTATTTATCTGCATATCTACTTTTTTTATCGTTACCTATTTAAAGTATCCAAAGGCTAAGCAATTAGATGAAAAAAGCGAAAAGAGAGTAAAATACATCATTTCGACCTTAATTACTATTCTGATTTTGCCGAGTATTTATTTTGCTTATCAATTAATTCAGCAAAAAAACTACCAACACCAAATTGATATTTTCATTGAAAATGAATTCTCGAATAAAGGAATCGCTATTTTATATAAAAAAACAAAATTCACTGAAAGCCCTAAAAAATTAGATCTTGGATTTTTAAGTAAAAAATTCTCAACTACTGAGATTAAAGCATTTAATAGTAAATTAAAGGACTATAACATTACAAATACCCAATTACGCGTAATACAAGATACAACTGACTTAAAGAGTGATATTCTGAATGAAATAAAGTTCAATAAATCCGTCTTAAGTGAAAAAGATGTTACCATTCTAAATTTGAAAAAACAAATAACCGCAGGGACTTATGACAACAGAGCCTTGTTAGCTGAAATCCAAATTTTGTTTCCCGAAATCACAAACATCTCAGTTTCTAATCATATTTTCAATGCCAATACCGATAGTGTTCAAACGGTACCTGTATTACTATACGATTCTAAAAAGCCGTTAAACGAGGATCTTTTAAATAAAATGAACTCTTGGTTGGAAAAGCGAATTGGCAAGACAAACTTAGAATTATACCGACAA
Organism: Flavobacterium sp.; assembly: GCF_029242675.1. Taxonomy (GTDB): domain Bacteria; phylum Bacteroidota; class Bacteroidia; order Flavobacteriales; family Flavobacteriaceae; genus Flavobacterium. The sequence goes on along the minus strand of NZ_JAQWTM010000196.1, from coordinate 12,143 downwards.
CCTAACAAAGCGGTAAAACCAGCTCCAGAAAAAAAGCCGGAAAAGAAATAAATCATTACAAATAAGACAAAAAAAAATCTGCTCGAAAGCAGATTTTTTTTTGTTACTATACTATTATTTTGGATTCAAAATCATATCAATTCTCTTGATACAGTCTTGATAATGGTACTTAGTCTCTGTATTTACAGCACCGTTCTTTGCTGTATTTAGAGTAGTTTTTAAGCTATTAAGCTCGCCTCTCACTAAACCACGTAAATCAGATTGCGATACATTGTAATACTGTCCGTTTCTACTTGGTTTGATCTCCTCTTTCATCAAGTACTCCATTCTTTCAATATATGCTCTTTGTAAGTTACGACGGTAAATCGTTGCACTAGTACCAGTAGCGGTTTCTTTCCAGATTCCAGTTCGCATATCACGCAATAAATCCAAAGCCTTGTAGTTATTTGACCCTAAAATTTCAGCATCCATCAAACGACCAATTCGCTCTAGACTCATTACATTATTAAGATGTCTAACCTGAAGTGCTCTAAATCTTTCTGTATAACCTGCATAATCGATATCCTTTAAGGTTTGAATATTGACCATCCAAGTTGGTGAAGCAAAGGCATTAGCTTGCAACCACTGCATGGCTTCTTGCTGTTGCGCTTTAGATACTACATCGTACACAGTTCCTTTTTGATTTGGTTTTTTTAAATCTTCAAAAACTCCTCCCACATTAGTAACCACATGACCTACATACCTACTCCAGGTATCGTGTAATTCTTGGTACAATTCATCTAAATCTTCGTAGTTGTTCGTTACATCACTCGTCCAGCTTGCTAAGTTTTCAGCAACATACTTCAAATTTTTCATTCCGTATGTGCTCGCTTTCATTGAATTGTCGCCAACATCCTCTGTTTGTGAGGTAGGATCAAAACTACTACTTTGCTGTCCGTACTTGTACATTTTATCTCCTGCTTTATCTAAAATCCATTTATCTAAAGTAGCAACCTCAGCTTCAGGTGAAGTCGCAGTAGGAATAACACGGTAACCCCAGTTCACAGCGTAGTGATCATAAGGTCCCATTTGACGGATAAAACGAACGCCTTTATCGCCTGGTTGCGCTATATAATTGTATCTAGCATAGTCCATTAAACTAGCTGCAATTCCATTTTTTTGAGTAAAAGCACCGTTTCTGTAATCTTCAACAGCATAGGCATTACTAGCTCCCATGTTGTGCGGAAAACCTAATGCATGACCCACTTCGTGAGCGATAACAAAACGCATCATCTCTCCTATTTCTTCATCATTGGTATTCAACGTTCGAGCCGAAGGATTAGCTGCACCTGTTTCTAACAAATAACGGTTTCTGTACGAACGCAAATGATTGTGGTACCAAATGATATCACTTTCGATAATTTCACCTGATCTTGGATCAGATACACTTGGTCCTACCGCATTTCTAGTCGTACTTGCTACATAGCGTATCACAGAATAACGAGCATCTTCAGGGCTAAAATCAGGATCTTCCTCTTTCGTAGGTGGATCTTTCGCTATAATAGCATTTTTAAATCCAGCGGTTTCAAATGGCTTTTGCCACTCTTCCACTCCTTGCTTAATGTATTTACGTAACTTTTCTGGTGTCGCAGGATCGATGTAGTAAACGATAGGTTTCACAGGTTCTACCAGTTCTCCTCTAGCATAAGCCGCAGGATCTTTTGGCTCTAGCCTCCATCTACGGATGTACGTTTTGCTATCTGATTTTAATTGGTTGCTACCGTAATCGTATTGACTAACAGTGAAAAAACCAACTCTAGAATCGGCAATTCTTGGTATCATCGGAACCTCAGGCAACAAAATCATCGATTGATTCATTTGCAAACTAATAGTCTCGGTATCTTCTAAAATAGGTGGTTTACCGGCATTGTAGGTGAAATCTTGTACCACTTCAATATTCATCGGGAAACTTTTCATAGCCGTAATAAAACTACGGGAGTCGTCCAATCCTTTTACTTTGTAAGCATCTCTCATTGAAGACGATAATCCACTAATAGCCTTTACATCACTGCTGTAAAACTTAGTCACGTCAATGACTGTTTTAGTTGAATCTTTACTAAAAGCAGCAATATCAAAAGCATACAATGTAGGCTCGTAATTGTTGTTTTTAACTGAGATACTAATAGGCAAACTGTCGTCAGCAATCGCTGCATACGATTTCACTTTGATCAAAATTTTGTCTTGAAAGCGCTGCCAAACCACCAATTGCTCATTCGTTTCTGAACCCGCATTCACATAACCACCACCTAAATTCGAAGGCAGTTTAGACAAACGACTCACCAAAAGCATGTCCTTATTCAATAAATTATTCGGGATTTCAAAGTAGTACTTTTTGTCTACACGATGCACCGTAAACAGTCCAGCGTCGGATACAGCCTCTTTGGTAATTACTTTATCGTATTCTTTAATTCCAGTTTCTGGCTTTTTAACGGGAGGCGCTACTGCAACAGGCGCATTTTTCTTCTTTTTGTTTTCTCTACTCGATTGTGCATTCGAAGCTACCGGAGCGATCATCAATGCACTAAAAGCAGATAGAATGAGAATTTTCTTCATTTAGTGGTTATTTATTGGTTATTCATTATCAAAAATAATTTTAAACACCGTTAGTTTACACATTACATATTGGTTTAACTTATTATTAACAACTGCATTTAAGTGCATTAGAAATTAGTAAATGCAACTTATCCCTATCCTCAATAACGATTTTTTTCATTGGCGTATCCTTGTTGCAGTAAAAATCCATTAAAATCACTACTGTCTTGGCAACAAGGTCGCGCTTTTCGTTACAATCTCCCTAAAAAAAGGGAGGATTTTCACTGCAATCCCTTACGCAAAATAAGTTCTGTTCACTTTTTTAACAAAAATTCACAAGTCCGTTTCAAAACAATTCCCGACCTTGTACTTCTTTAAAACAGCCTGTAAAGATGGATTTATTTACCACCACCTCTCCCGAAAACACAAACCTATTACCCAGCGATGGAACCGTAATCTACTACGGACCGGTGCTTTCCATTGCGGAAGCCAACTTTTACCTCAACACTTTTTTAGAAACCATAGAATGGAAAAATGATGAAGCAGTAATTTTTGGAAAACGAATTATAACCAAACGTAAAGTAGCTTGGTATGGTGACACCACCTTTAGTTATACCTATTCTAAAACTACAAAAGAGGCTTTAGTATGGACACCTGAACTACTACAATTAAAAAAAATAATTGAGGATACCACGGGAGAAACCTATAACTCTTGCTTACTTAATTTATATCATAATGGTGCCGAAGGAATGTCTTGGCATAGCGATGGAGAGAAAGAATTAAAAAAAAATGGCGCTATTGCATCCGTTAGTTTAGGCGCCGAAAGGAAATTTGCTTTTAAACACAAAGAAACAAAAGAGGTAGTTTCGCAAGTATTAGCGCACGGCAGTATTTTAGTCATGAAGGAGCAAACGCAGTCGCATTGGCTGCACCGCTTGCCTCCCACAACCCGCGTAAGCACAGCACGAGTAAATCTTACTTTTCGAACCATCAACCTGAAATAAAAAGCATAAACCGCTGTTTAACAAAGAAAACAAACGTTAAAATTCAAAGTTACGTGCTAAAAAAACTTATTTTAGAGCTTTCTATTGTACAACCATTACCACTTTAACATGCAACTACTAAATAAAGAAGACATCCCTCAAGAAGTATTTGAATTATACGATCAATACGCTCACAACAAATTAGAACGCCGTGATTTCCTTGCTAAATTATCCCTGTACGCAGTCGGAACCGTTACCGTTGGGTCGTTACTTAGTTTTATTTCGCCTAATTATATCGACACATTAGTCGTGCAGCCTAATGATGAAAGACTGAATTCTGATTATATTACGTACGATTCTCCAAAAGGAGGCGGAAAAATAAAAGGATTACTATCGATTCCGGAGGGAACCAAAAAGAAATTACCTGGTATCATTGTCGTTCACGAAAACCGCGGACTTAATCCCTATATCGAAGATGTAGGGCGTAGATGCGCTGTAGATGGATTCATCAGTCTAGCCCCTGATGCGCTATCGCCTTTGGGCGGCTATCCCGGAAATGATGATGATGGCCGCGTCATGCAACAAAAACGCGATCGTAACGAAATGCTAGAAGATTTCATTGCTGCCTATGATTATTTAAGCAAACATGAAAACTGCAACGGAAAAATAGGTGTCGTAGGTTTCTGTTTTGGAGGTTGGATTGCTAATATGATGGCGGTTAGACTTCCTGAACTATCCGGATCAGTGCCTTTTTACGGAGGACAACCCACTGCCGAAGAAGCAGCAAAAATTAAAGCACCCTTATTATTGCAATATGCAGGGTTGGATACCAGAGTAAACGAAGGATTACCAGCATACGAAGCTGTTCTAAAAGCAAATAAGGTTGAGTACACTGCTTACATTTACCCAAATGTAAATCACGGTTTTCACAACAACTCCACTCCTCGATTTGACAAACCCGCCGCTGATCTAGCCTGGGAACGAACAATAGCTTTTTTTAAATCGCATTTAAAATAAAACCTAAAATAAAAACGGTAGCAAGTATACACTTACTACCGTTTTTTTTATGTTGGATCCTTACAATCTTACCCAATCAGGAATTGATTCTGGCACTTATAGTTTACCCATATTCCCAGCCAATGTTTCGATAAATTTTCCAATAGGTCCTTTAATCATCATAGCCATCATAGGGTTAAAATCACCTTCGAAGTCCAATTTTACTGCACTAGACGCATCTGATACCGCCTCAATATTAGCAATTAATGTAAAAGGAAGTTTATCACTAGCCGCTCCTAAAACTACTTTAGAAGGAGCTACTTTCTCTTTCATTTTAAGTTTAATTTCTGGCATACCTTTTAAACCAAAAATAAAAGCATCGTCACCAATAACCTCGAACTTTGCAATATTCTCAGGCATTAATTTCTCAAAACTATTTACATCACTCAATAAATTAAATAATTCTTGTGCTGATTTTTCAACGGTAACTTTAGGACTTTCTAAGTTCATCTTTTTTTATTTTTCAATATTAACTCCCCAAGTCGATGGGCTAACGCTCCATTCTCTCAAAGTTTCTTCTTCTTTCTCTGTTATATAACTTTTCGCTACTGCTAAGTTCAATAAGTTTTGGTAGTTACTTAAAGTGTACAAATCCAATTTAGCAGCTTTAAAGTTATCCTCAGCAACTGCAAAACCATAGGTAAATATAGCCGCCATTCCTTTAATGTTGGCACCTGCGGCACGCAAAGCTTCGACAGCCATTAAACTACTGTTTCCTGTGCTAATTAAATCTTCGACAACTACTACATTTTGCCCTTTTTGCAAAAATCCTTCTACTTGGTTTTGACGACCATGTTTTTTAGGCTCTGGACGAACGTAAACGAAGGGTAGTCCCATGCTTTCGGCCACAAGAATACCTATTCCTATCGCTCCAGTCGCAACTCCAGCAATAACATCTGGCTTCCCAAATTGTTTTTCGATATTTTTTGCAAATTCATCTCTAACATAATTTCTTATAGCTGGAAATGAGAGTATTAACCTATTATCACAGTAAATAGGCGATTTCCATCCGGAAGCCCATGTAAAAGGATTTCCTGGATTCAATTTAATTGCATTTATTTGTAAAAGCAATTCGGCTGTTTTTTCGGCAGTATCTTTATTAAAAATCATAGTACAAATGTATAAAGTTTTTGTGAACGACAAACCACTTTTTTTGACAAATAAAATATCAAAAGAAACGGACTTTCAACTATTCTTATTAGAGAGTATTGATATCGAACAACTTATTATTAAAATTTTTCAAAATAAAATTCAAAAAGCTTATCTCTACCATCCGGACGAAAAAGAGATTATGAAAACCCTTAAGGCAAAAATTCCTGTTAACAAAGCGGGAGGCGGTCTTGTTTACAATAAAAAAGGAGAGGTTTTATTCATTTTCAGAAACGGAAAATGGGATTTACCCAAGGGCGGAACCGAAAAAGGCGAAGATATCGAAGGGACTTCTATGCGTGAAGTAGAGGAAGAAACGGGTGTCAACCAACTCCGCATTATCAAAAAATTGCAAAAAACCTACCACATCTTTAAACGCAACGGCGTGTATAAACTTAAAATTACACACTGGTTCGAAATGCAGTCGGATTTTGAGGGAACACCGCAAGGACAATTAGAGGAAGGAATCGAGAAAGTTGCTTGGGTACATCCCAACGACATTCCTGAGCTGCTCAAAAACTCCTACGAGAACATCAAGTTACTTTTCGAGGAAGAGCCAGTCACACAGTCCTAAAATAATCATTTGGGCGTGCCATCGTACGCAATAGAGGCTACTAATTATCATAAATAGTAGCCTCTATTGCGTAAGCTGTCGGGCTATCCGTGCTACTTTGGTAGCTCACTTCTATCCCTCACGCGAAGAAATCACGAGCAGCATCGTAAATAGTAGCCAAAAAAGTGAAAACTTTTTAATTACCTTTGCGCCATGAATAGTAAACACCTCCCACAAAACATACTTAAGAACTTAGGTATAACTCAGCTAAACGAAATGCAAGACAGGGCTCAAGATGCCATCTTACATGATAATAATATTTTACTGCTGTCGCCTACCGGTTCAGGGAAAACATTAGCCTTTTTATTACCCATTTTAGAATTATTACAACCCGAAATTTTATCGGTGCAATGTTTAATTCTGGTTCCCTCACGCGAGCTAGGACTTCAAATTGAGCAAGTTTGGAAAAAAATGGGAACCGATTATAAAGTCAATGTATGTTATGGTGGTCACGCTATTGATACTGAAATCAAAAACCTAAGCAATCCTCCCGCAGTTCTTATTGGAACTCCTGGACGTATTGCGGACCATATCGATCGTGGTACTTTTAGATTGGATAAAATCCAAACAATGGTGCTAGACGAATTTGATAAATCATTGCAATTGGGTTTCCACGAGCAAATGTCTTTTATCATTGGTAAATTATCAAAGCTAAACAAGCGTATTCTCGTTTCGGCAACCTCTGATATTGAGATTCCAAAATACACGAGAGTAGTCAATCCTACCATTCTTGATTTCATCCCGGAAAACGAGGAAGAATCGAACCTAGCCATAAAACTAGTCGTATCTAAGGAAAAAGACAAAATAGGCAGCTTGTTTCAGTTGATTTGTTCTCTAAAATCAGAAGCTGCTATTGTATTCTGTAACCATAGAGATGCTGCAGAACGTATTAGTGATACTTTGAACGAAAAAGGAATTTATGCCACCTACTACCACGGAGGAATGGATCAAGACGAGCGCGAACGTGCCCTTATCCAATTCCGTAACGGAAGTGTAAGCTACTTAATCACTACTGATTTAGCCGCTCGTGGTTTAGATATCCCTGAGATGAATCACGTAATTCATTACCATTTACCACTTAAGGAAGACGAATTCACACACAGGAATGGTCGTACTGCACGTATGACAGCCTCGGGAACGGCTTACGTTATAGCTCATGACAGTGAGAAAAAAATGGAATACCTGGATTACGGTATGGATGTGTACCAACTTCCTACTAGCGTTGCTTTACCGAAACCCCCTTTATACCAAACCATTTATATTAGTGGTGGAAAGAAAAACAAACTAAACAAAATTGATATTGTTGGTTTCTTTTCTCAAAAAGGAAAATTAGAAAAAGGCGATCTAGGCCTAATCGAAGTAAAAGATTTCATTTCCTTCGCTGCGGTAAAATTCAATAAAGTCAAAGACTTATTGCACAACATTAGAGACGAAAAAATGAAAGGCAAAAAGTTTAAAATTGAAGTAGCGAGAAAGGTCATTAAGAAGGAAGAAGAGTAGTTTTTTTTAGTGAATAGTGATTAGTAATTAGTTTAGAGTAACTAGTGAATAGTAATTGGTGATTGGTAATTAATGATTAGTAACTAGTGATTAGTTTAGAGTAAATAGTGATTAGTAAATAGTGATTAGTGATTGGTGATTAGTGCAGAGTAACTAGTGATTCGACCAAAGTGAAGTAAAAGTAAAACCGAAGAAATAAACAAAAAACGTTAGTAAGAACTCGATTCCTACTAACGTTTTTTTTTAGTTTTAAAATAAAACCACAATTAATAGCTTCAAAGCTCTAAAACTCAAAACTCAGCAACTTTGCAGCTCTGAAACTCAAAACTTAGAAACTTGGAAACTTTGCAGCTTTGAAACTCTGAAGCTCTGAAGCTCTGAAGCTAAGTCTTCTTCACATACTGCGTAATAATCACAATCGTTTGACCATCTACTTTTCCTTCGATGTACTCGGCATTTTCATGATCTAGGCGAATGTTACGCACAGCTGTTCCTTGCTTTGCGACCATGCTCGATCCTTTTACTTTTAGGTCTTTTATTAGCACTACAGAATCACCGTGTTCTAAGATCACGCCGTTACTGTCTCTATGAATAATTTTGTTTTCATCCTCTTCACCTTCACCTGTTGCTTGCGCATAGGCAAGTAAATCCTCATCGAGATACATCATGTCTAATAATTCCTTTGGCCAACCAGCAGAACGCAAGCGACTAAGCATTCTCCAAGCAACCACTTGAACTGCACTGTTCTCGTTCCACATACTATCGTTCAAGCATCTCCAGTGGTTCAAATCTTCGTTTCCGGGATTTTCAATTTGGTCTTTACAAATCGCACAAGTCATGACTGCTTCGTCTAAACCTCCTTTTTTAATCGGTAGTACTTCGTACACTTTCAGGTTTTCTGTAGACCCACATAATTCACATTTTGACCCTGCTCGTTTGTTCAACTCTCTTTCTATGCTCATTTTTTGTTTTGTTTGTGGTTGCTCGCTTAATTGCGCTGGCAACACCCTTATTTTTAATCTAGTGTAATTTTTGATCTAAGCTGAAAAACGCTACCAATACATTTATTTTACTCGAACAGCTTTAGGAACTAATTTTTCGTATTCGCCACCATTGCGAAGCACGTCTCTTACGATGCTGGAGCTAATGTAGGACGTTCGCGCTGCGGTCAACAAAAAGACGGTTTCTATTTGAGACAAATGCCTGTTCGTATGCGCAATGGCCTTCTCGAACTCAAAGTCGGCAGGATTACGCAAACCACGCAAAATAAAATCGGCTTTTATTTTCTTGCACAAGTCAATCGTAAGGCCTTCATAGGTAATTACGGTTACGTTTGGTTCGTTTTTGAACGTCTCTTCAATAAAGCGCTTTCGTTCTTCAAGAGGAAACATATATTTTTTATCGGCATTGATTCCTATGGCTATTACAATTTCATCAAATAAAGAAATCCCTCTTTTGATGATGTCTTCATGACCGAGTGTAATAGGATCAAATGACCCTGGAAAGATGGCTTTTCTCATTTAGTGTGGTTTTTTGACTTTGTGCATTTACCGTTGTGACAAGAGCAGAAAGTGCTATTTAATTTCTTAAAATGACAATTCGATAGCGTTAGTAAACAAATCCTCTAAGGATATTCCAGCTGCGGCTGCTTGTTGCGGAATCAAACTTTCGGTGGTTAATCCCGGAATCGTATTCATCTCTAACATATGTGGCTCACCGTTTACAAGAATAAATTCAGATCGTGAGAATCCTTTCATTTTTAAAACCTCATAAGCACGCTTAGCAATAGCTGCAACTTTAGCAGTCATTTCATCAGAGATGCGTGCAGGCGTAATTTCCTGTGACTTTCCTTGGTATTTTGCTTCGTAGTCGAAGAAATCATTTTCTGAAACAATTTCGGTAATTGGTAATACAACTACCTCTCCTTTGTATTCAATAACTCCTACTGAAACCTCGGTACCATCAAGGAAACTTTCAATAATAATTTCGTCGTCTTCTTTATACGCCATTGCAATTGCGGTTGGCAATTCGGCTTCGGTTTTTACTTTCGAAATTCCGAAGCTTGATCCTGCTTTATTTGGCTTCACAAAACAAGGCATTCCAACTTTGGCAGCAATTTCAGCAGTATCGATAGCATCTCCTTTGTTCAAGTAATAGGATATGGCCGTTTTAATTCCGTATGGCTTTAAAACAGATAATAAGTCTCTTTTATTAAAAGTCAATGCCGCTTGGTAATAACCGCAAGAGGTATGCGGAATTTTAAGCAGTTCAAAATAGGCTTGCATGAGTCCGTCTTCACCTGGAGTTCCATGAATCGCATTGAAAACGCAGTCAAAATTAACTTTAGTACCATTAACTGTAACTGAAAAATCGTTTTTATCAATGGGATATTCGGTTTCATTATCATCTACATACACCCATTTTTCTTCGAAAATATGAATACGAAAACCCTTGTATTTACTTTTATCAAGATTGTTGTAGACTACGTTTCCGCTGATGAGAGAGATCTTGTATTCGCTGGAATAACCGCCCATGATAATGGCAATATTTTTCATTTGTTTAAGTTATATGTTCTGAAAACAGTTCGTTTTTAGCCCCGATAGCAGCGGTATCGCCCACCATTTTTTTGGTGGGAATAAAGCGGATAGCGGGAATAGCTTCGAATAAAAACTAGTATTCTAAGCTTAAACAAAATTATCATTTTTTTTGAAACGAATAAGCTATATCTTTGCCCTATTATAAAAATAAATTTATGAGTTTACGTAAATACCTTACTAGCCGTGTGTTTTTTACACAAGTTTTTCTTGCAGCCTTAATAATTGCTGTGTTAGGTTACCTGTTTATGCACTGGTTGACCTTTACTACTAATCACGGAAATGAAATTACGGTTCCTGATTTGAGCAAATTGACTGAGGAGCAAGTGGAAGAGAAATTAGACGGTATCGATTTAGATTATGTCCTGCTAGATAGTTTAGATTACCGCAGCGATTATCCTAAATACAGTGTGGTTCAGCAAGATCCATTGCCGGGAGCGAAGGTAAAGGAAGGACGTAAGGTTTATATTAAAATCAACAGCTCCGGATTTTCATCAGTGAAAGTGCCTGATTTAATTGAAAAAACATACCGTGAAGCAGTACCAACTCTTAAGGCGTTAGGTCTTGAAGAAGGTACAATAACTTACATTCCTAATTTAGGAAAAGACATGGTTCTTGACATGCGTTACAAAGGTAGAAGCATCAAGGCGGGAGATAAAGTTTTGAAATCGTCTAAAATTGATTTGGTTTTAGGAGACGGAAAAGCGAGTTATGAAGAAGATATTGCTAACGATAGCATTAGAAATACATCAGAAGAATTACCAAATGAACAATAATATAGAGCCGGTTGAATTAGAAGAAGAAGAATTATTTGAACATTTTAAATTTGAAGTTCCTAAAGGGCAAGCTCCTTTGCGAATTGACAAATATTTAATGGGACTGATTCAAAATGCGACCCGAAACAAAATCCAAAATGCCGCTACCGAAGGTAATATTTTTGTAAATGATGCGATTGTAAAATCGAATTATAAAGTAAAAGCATTTGATGTTGTACGTGTGATGTTAACGCATCCTCCGTATGAGAACCATATTATCGCTGAGAATATTCCGTTGAATATTGTTTACGAAGACGATGCCTTGTTGTTGATCAATAAGGAACCCGGAATGGTGGTTCACCCAGGACACGGAAATTATACAGGAACCTTAGTGCATGCCTTGGCATACCACTTTGACAACTTGCCTATGAACAGCAGTGAGCGCCCAGGATTAGTACATCGTATTGATAAAGACACCTCAGGCTTACTGGTTATTGCTAAAACAGAGGCGGCGATGACGCACCTAGCCAAGCAATTTGAAGCAAAAACATCCGAAAGGGAATACATTGCTTTAGTGTGGGGGAATGTTGAAGAAGAAAAAGGAACGATCGAAGGAAACTTAGCACGCCACTTGAAAGACCGTATGCAAATGGCCGTTTTTGCTGATCCTGAAATTGGGAAACCAGCGATTACCCATTACCAAGTTCTAGAGCGCTTTGGTTACGTTACTTTGATTTCGTGCCAGTTAGAAACCGGACGTACGCACCAAATTAGAGCCCATCTCAAACACATAGGACATCCTTTATTTAATGACGAGCGTTATGGCGGTCATTTGATTTTGAAGGGAACTACATTTACGAAATACAAGCAATTTATTGACAATTGCTTTAAAGCGTTGCCAAGACAAGCGCTGCATGCGAAA
>NZ_JAQWTM010000175.1 GCF_029242675.1 Flavobacterium sp. | reverse complement strand
CAGGAAAAGCAAACAAACTGTACTACATTAGGCGAGTTACACCTCTTGTTCTACATTAGTAGCTTAAAATAAATTACTGAAAAAAATCAGCAACACAACTCTTTAATTTACGGACAAAAAAACGATAGAAAACCGAGTCTATAGTGTTCATTTTTGTAAGATTTTATAATTTTTCAAATTATTTTATACTATTTTAGTTACATAACAAGAAAAGACTATCGGTTGTTTGAATGCTTTTATAAAAAATTGATACGGTCCAAACTGGATGGATTCTTTCCAAAAAAACTACTTACTGTCATATAATAGTCCTATTAATGGCATTCTACTTACCTTAATTTTAATGAAATTTAAACTTTAGTAAGAATCTAAATTGTTTACAAACACATTCTTACAATATAACTCAGTGCAATTTCTTACTTAATTATCTTTTTTTTGTTCTGCAAATAGAATATTTTCTTATCTTGTTGCTGTTTTTATTGTTAAAAATTAAAAATAAAGCTAGTTGAATACCTGATTTCGAAAGTCCTACTTAATATCAGCGCTGTAAGGAATAGTTTAAAAATTAAAAAGCAGAAACAGATGAATACCCCGAAACAAAAATTATTAGACCATATCAAAAACGATGTTTCTATTTTTGATTTTATACAGCAATGGGGTCTTGATGGTCTTTACTATAGAGATGCCTTTGTGACTGAAAACGAATGGATTAACCCAAGACTCTGGATCAATTTAGGTTACGACTCAACAGAAATTTACTCTGAAAGTAATAGTAACAAGGAGCACCTTATCACTATTGGAATTAAAAACACTTTAAATCAAGATACTGCAATTTTACTGCATAAAAATGGTTCCAAAATTTCTATGCAGTGTAAAAACAGGACAATTAAAAACAATGAAGGCAAAACCGTAGCCTATTTAAGTTGTTATATTAAATCAAAAATAGAAGTTAACTCTAAGAAGTACTTAAAGAAAATAAAAAAACAAGAGGAATTTCTTGAAAAATCAAACGAGGCAGCTTTAATTGGGTACTGGGACTTCAATGTGAAGAAAATGAAACTTGATTGGAGTTCCATGACAAAAATAATACATGAAGCACCTGCAGATTTTGTCCCAAACGTTGCTACTGGAATAAACTTTTACTTAGAGGGCGATTCAAGAAATGCAATCGAAAAATCTTTCAATGAATGTGCAAGCAGTGGTACTCCATTTAATCTCGAATTACAAATAGTTACTTTAAAAGGAAATATCAAGTGGGTCAGATCGATAGGACAAGGGGTTTTTCACCAAGGAGTGTGTAAACGAATATATGGAACTTTCCAGGATATATCAAAAGTTAAAGAAGCTACTATCGCTTTAGAACAAGAAAAAGAAAAATTACAAAGTATCATACAGTCGACTAATTCAGGTACCTGGCAATGGAATGTCCAAACCGATGAGACCCAACATAATGAAATATGGGCAAACATTATTGGGTATTCACTTTCAGAAATAGCGCCAGTAACTACCGAAAAGTGGCAAAACTTACTTCATCCTGATGATCTTCAGCAATCTAATTTACTAATGAAAGATTGTTTTGAAGAAAATAAAGAATACTATGAAGCAGAATATCGTATTAAGCATAAAAAAGGCCATTGGATTTGGGTACTCGATAAAGGGAAAATAATAAGTTGGACAAAGGATAGGAAACCTTTATTAATGTTTGGTATTCATACAGATATAACAGAGCAAAAAAAATCAATTTTGAGAAATATGCTTTTTATTGAGCATACTCCAACCGCTATTGCAATGGTAGATGTTAATATGAATTATTTAGCAGCTTCTAAAAAATGGCAAGAAGATTACAATTTAACTGGTAAAAAAATTTTAGGAGTTTCACACTATGATTTGTTTCCTGAAATAAGCGAACAATGGAAAGAAATACATAAAAATTGTTTAAAAGGGCAAACAGATCGAAAAGACGAAGATAAATTTGTTAGGTCAGATGGCAGCGTACAGTGGATTTCATGGTCGATCAAGCCCTGGTATAATGATAATGGTACTGTTGGAGGACTTTTAATGTTTACATCTGATATCACCGCTAGAAAAAAGACCGAGGAACAGTTAAAAATCAGCGAGCAAACTTTTAGAGAAAATTTTGAAAATGCTGCCATCGGAATGGCTTTTCGTGATAAAACGGGCAAATGGCTTAAGGTCAATCAGCGATTATGTGAAATGCTTAATTATTCATCAGAGGAGTTGCTCACTAAAACGTTCCAAGACATTACGCATCCAGACGATCTTAACTTAGACTTAGAACTACTAAAAGAGCTAATTCAAAGAAAAAGGTCGTATTACCACATGGAAAAACGATATTTTTCTAAAGATAACGAAATCGTATACACCATTTTAGGGGTATCAGTAGCAAGAGGAGAAGACGACGAAATTTTATATTTTATTTCTCAAATTATAGATATCACGGCTCAAAAGAAAGCGGAGCAACAATTAGAGGACAATAATTCTAAAATGAAAGCGCTATTTGAAGCGAGTACCCAAGTAGCCTTAATTGAAACTGATGTATTTGGTCTTATCCGGACTTTTAACAAAGGAGCTGAAAACCTTCTAGGGTATAACAAAGACGAAATACTACATATAGAAACTCCCGCAATCATTCACCTTACATCAGAAATTGAAGAAAGATCAAGAGAAATTCAGGAGAAAAATAATGAAATAGTTCAAGGCTTTGACGTTTTTACCTACGGTGCTAATAAAAATGAATTTGATACTCGCGAATGGACATATGTTAAAAAAGATGGTACTCAATTTCCCGTGCAACTTACAGTAACATCTGTAAAAAAGGATAATGTAGTGAATGGCTATCTAGGTATAGCGACTGACATTAGTTATATCAAAAAAACAGAAAAAGAAATTCAGTCTTTACTAGAAGTTACCAAAGACCAAAACGAACGGTTGAAAAACTTTGCTCATATCGTATCGCACAACTTACGATCCCACTCAGGTAATATTGCCATGATGCTAGATTTATATGTACAGGAATATCCTGAGCTTGAAAGCAATCAATTTATTGAAATGCTTACGATGGCCTCCAGTAACTTAAAAAACACGATTACTCATTTAAATGAAGTTGTCTTAATGAATACCGCAACAAGCGAAAATTTACAAGACGTCAATTTAAATGATTTCATGGAACAAACCATTAAAAATGTAGCAGGTCTTGCAATGCATGCTCAAATTGAAATCATTAACACAATTGATAATTCTTTAAACATACAGGTCATCCCTGCTTATTTAGAAAGTATTTTGTTAAATTTTGTAACAAATGGTATAAAGTATAAGTCTAATAAGGGTGATAGCTTCATCAAAGTATACACTACCACCGAAGACGAGTACATTGTATTGCACGTAGAAGACAATGGAATAGGGATTGATTTGAAGAAGAATCGTGACAAATTATTTGGAATGTACAAAACATTTCACAATAATAAAGATGCCAGGGGAATTGGACTTTTTATTAGTAAGAATCAGGTAGAAGCCATGAATGGCAAGATCGAAGTCGAAAGCGAAGTTAACTTTGGAACCACGTTTAAAATATATTTTAACTATGAAAAAAATTAACATAGCCTGCATTATAGATGACGATCCCATCTTTGTTTTTGGTACAAAAAGAATCATGCACTTATCAAATTTTAGTGAAAGTATCGTCGTTTACGAAAATGGTAAAGAGGCATACGAAAAATTAAGAGCTACTATTTTAGCAAATGAGCCTCAACCAGATGTTATATTTTTAGATTTAAACATGCCAATTTGGGATGGTTGGCAGTTTTTAGAAGAGTTAACTAAAATCCCTAACGACTATCCTATTACTATTTATATTATTACTAGCTCAGTTGATCCCGCTGATGTTGAAAAAGCTAAAAAATATGATGTGGTAAATAGGTATATTGTTAAACCAATTACAAACACTGAGTTGCAAGAAATTTTAGAAAACTACAGTTAAAACGACTACTTATTAAGTGAAGTAGCCTTTTTTAAAATATACTTTAACTATGAAAAAAATTAACATAGCCTGCATTATAGAAGACGATCCCATCTTTGTTTTTGGTACAAAAAGAATCATGCAATTATCAAATTTTAGCGAAAGTATCGTCGTTTACGAAAATGGTAAAGAGGCATACGAAAAATTAAGAGCTACTATTTTAGCAAATGAGCCTCAACCAGATGTTATATTTTTAGATTTAAACATGCCAATTTGGGATGGATGGCAATTTCTTGATGAATTCACCAAAATTCCTAATAACACATCTACAACTATCTACATCATTACTAGTTCTGTAGATCCAGCTGATGTTGAAAAAGCTAAAAAATATAATGTGGTAAAAAGATATATTGTCAAACCAATTACAAACACTGAATTACAAAAAATCCTGGAAAACTATAACTAAAATTATTAATTATTTACCACAGAAATCTTATAATTTTTACTTTCAGAAATTTCCAGTAAGATCATAAGTATTTCGTATTATATTTTTTGAGTTATAAAATTTGATCTAATTTTAGCTACTCAAAATATGTCACGAAAAACAAACTAATTAGAATCGAAGAATAAGCAAAGTTCCTTCACAAATAATTAACGAAAAATCGCATTCCAAATAGTTAGTATCCAGCTCCAAATCAGCATCCATACTAGTTTGACAGATAGCATTCTTTAGCTTTAAAAATAAATTGAATTAGGTCGAACTGGATATAATAATTGTATCAACTGCAATAATCCGATCTGAGAAACAGTAGTAATTCCTCAAAAAAAGTCAAGTTTACAACATTATATAGTACATTTACCATTTAAAAAATGGAGATGCATGAATTCATAGCTGAATAGCCCAGCCTTTCTTTGTACTTAAAAGCACGAATTAGTAGTAAATTATGACATCAATCTGTTTTATTCTTTAAAAGCAGCGGTTTATTTTGTATTTTGAGCCTTTAATGCAACCAATAAAAATGAAATTTACCACAGACATGGTAGAAATCTAAAAAATTCACAAAAAAAAATTTATGACCATCATAATTGCACTTTGTCTTTTACTTCTAATTGCCTATTTATTCGATTTAACTGCCTCCCGTACTCAAATACCCTCAGTAATATTATTGCTTGTTTTAGGATGGTTTGTTCGAGAAACAACATTATTACTGGATATCGAACTACCTGATTTAAGCGCTACCTTGCCAATTTTAGGTACTATTGGATTAATACTGATCGTATTAGAAGGCTCATTGGAATTAGAACTTAATAAATCAAAGGTCTTATTGATAAAAAAATCATCCTTAGGGGCTTTTTTACCGCTAATTGTATTAGCATTTTCCTTAGCTTATATGTTACATTATTATGGCGGCTATTCTTTCAAGGATTGTTTGACAAATGCGATTCCGTTTTGTGTTATCAGTAGTGCAATTGCTATTCCAAGTGTCCGAAATTTAACTAAAAACCAAAAAGAATTTATTATTTACGAAAGCAGTTTATCGGATATCTTTGGTGTAATCTTTTTTAATTTTGTTGCTTTTAATGCTACTTTCGGATTAGAAACCTTTGGATACTTCTGCCTTGAGATTCTAATAATAGTAGTTATTTCATTTGTTGCAACTATCCTATTATCATTTTTACTAAATAAAATTGACCATCACATCAAGTTCGTACCCATCATTTTATTAATAATTTTGATCTACGAGGTTTCTAAAATCTTCCATCTTCCTGCTCTAATCTTTATTTTAGTTTTTGGATTATCGATTGGTAATTTAGATGAATTAAAAGGGTATCAATGGACAAGAAGTTTTCGTTTGGATTTATTAAATAAAGAGGTTGCTAAATTTAAAGAACTAATAATTGAAGCTACCTTTTTAGTACGCGCCTTATTCTTTTTGCTCTTTGGTTACTTAATTAAAACGGCTGAGATTATCAATACTGATACGTTGGGATGGGCGGCGATTATTGTTGCCATTCTTTTTATACTGAGATTTATACAATTAAAAATATCTAAAATACCGCTATCTCCGCTCCTTTTTGTGGCTCCAAGAGGTTTGATAACCATTTTACTGTTTTTATCAATTACTCCCGATCATACCATTGACATCGTAAATAAGTCC
>NZ_JAQWTM010000134.1 GCF_029242675.1 Flavobacterium sp. | reverse complement strand
GACTATATGCTGCTTTTATTATGGGACTTGTAACCGCTATTTTTGGTGGTAGACCTGGATTGGTCTCCGGAGGCGCGGGAGCAACAGTAATTGTTTTGATTGCTTTAATGAAGTCAAACGGATTAGAATATGTTTTTGCAGCGGTCGCCTTAGCCGGTCTAATCCAAATTTTAGTAGGACTATTTAAATTAGGTAAATTCATTCGGTTAGTTCCACAGCCCGTAATGTTCGGTTTTGTGAATGGATTAGCTATTATTATTTTTATGTCTCAATTAGAGCAGTTTAAAACTATTGTAAATGGCGAGACAGTTTGGTTATCTGGGAATCCATTATACATTATGATTGGGCTTGTCGCATTAACAATCGCTATTGTGCTATTATTTCCGAAGGTCTCAAAAGCAATTCCGGCCTCTTTGGTAGCGATACTTATAGTGTTTGGTTTGGTCCTAGGATTGGGAATACAAACTAAAACAGTAGCGGATATTGCTTCGATTAGTGGTGGTTTCCCTCCTTTTCATATTCCAAATATTCCTTTAACTTTTGTCACACTACAATTAATTTTTCCTTATGCTTTAATAATGGCATCTGTTGGTCTTACGGAAGGCTTATTGACTTTGAATTTAGTAGATGAAATTACAGGAACTAAAGGAAAAGGCAACAGAGAATGCATTGCACAAGGAAGTGCTAATATTTTAAATGGTTTTTTCTTTGGTATGGGCGGTTGCCCTATGATTGCGCAAACTCTAGTTAATCTTTCTGCTGGTTCAAGAGCCCGTTTGTCAGGAATCGTTGCAGCATTTACCATTTTAATTATAATCCTATTTGGAGCTCCTGTTATCGAAAAATTACCAATTGCCGCTTTAGTAGGGGTAATGGTTATGGTTGCCATTGGTACCTTTGAATGGATTAGTTTCCGCATTATCAATAAAATGCCTAAGCACGATATTTTTGTTGGAATTTTAGTTGCTATCATAACCATTATGTTGCACAATTTGGCTTTAGCCGTATTAATAGGTGTAATTATATCAGCTCTTGTCTTTGCATGGGAAAGCGCAAAGCGTATTCGTGCCAAGAAGTACATAGATAACAATGGAGTGAAGCATTATGAAATATATGGACCATTATTTTTTGGTTCAACCACAGCGTTCGCTGAAAAATTTGATATTCTAAATGATCCAAAGGAAGTTATTATCGATTTTAAAGAAAGTAAAATAGCCGATATGAGTGCCATTGATGCTTTAAACAAAATTACAGAACGGTATGCAAAGATTCATAAAAAGGTGCATCTAAGACACCTAAGTGCTGATTGCCGCCAGCTTTTACACAATGCCGAAGAAGTGATCGAAGTCAATATTATAGAAGATCCAACTTATAAGGTAGCAGTTGATTAAATAAAAATAGGCTTTGAATTTTTCAAAGCCTATTTTTATTTCTATTCTATTTTCGAGTATTGATAATTGCAGATAGGATCTTTTGGGAAGATACTCAAGTCTAGTGTTAAAATAGTAACTCTTTGGCAATAATATAAATCCCCATTACGAGTACAAACCAACCAAATGCGGGCTTTAGCTTACGACCATCTATTTTTTTGGATAGGTAAGTACCAATTGCTAATCCTAATATGGCCATGCACGAAATTATGCCAAGAAAAGTATAATCTACCTCAATACCGCCAATAATATCGCCAGTAAAACCAATCATCGAATTGATAAAGATGATAAATAGGGAAGTCCCAATGGCTTGTTTCATAGGTAGATTTCCAAAAAACAGGAGTGCTGGAATGATTAAAAAGCCGCCACCTGCGCCTAAAAATCCTATTATCAAACCAACCAATAAGCCAACGATTCCTAGTTTAACGAAATTAATTTCAGGAGATTCAATGGGTTTTTTTGATTTTTTTATCATTGAATAGGAGGTTGCAATCATAAGAAAAGCAAAGACCACCATAATTAATAAATCCTTGGTTATGACAAAACCATCTACGGTTGCAAGTGTTGAAGGCAGCAATGGGAGCATTATTTTTCGAATGAATAAAAGAGATATTATGGATGGGACAGCAAAAATTACCGCTGACTTCATTTTTAAATTACCCAATTTATAATGTCCAATGGAACCTATCATAGCGGTG
>NZ_JAQWTM010000113.1 GCF_029242675.1 Flavobacterium sp. | reverse complement strand
AAGCTGACAGAGAAATTTATTTTAATGTTACGGGTCAAAATACAACGGGTACCAATGCGGATGGTTCGAGAACTAAATACGGAAGAGTGTATCAGCTGAACCTTGATGCTACTAATCCGCTGACGGGAACGCTGAAAGTTTTATTAGATGGTGATGATCGTAACGGAATTGCTAAAACGTTTCAAAATCCAGATAATATTTGTGTAACTAAAAACTATGTGTACGTTCAAGAGGATGCTAATGGTTACGGAGACGAAACGCATGATGGCTACATTTATCAGTATGACATTGCTAAAAAAACCATGAAGGTGGTAGTTGAATTGGATCACCGTCGTACGGAATCAGATGCAGCAAAATACAATGTGGGCGGAACTTCCAAATTTGGTGACTGGGAATACGGCGCTTTGATTGATGTATCTGAGCAGTTAGGAGTCGAAGATACTTTTTTATTAAGTGTTCAACCGCATACTTGGACCGGCGATAAATACAAAGGTGCTGATGGTGGTACAGGAAGACCAAATGAAAAGCAAGCGAGTCAAATTGTTTTAATTAAAGGACTTGCGAGATAAATTATAAAAAATAGAATAGTTAAAAGTCCGCGGTTTCAGTTTTTGAAATCGGGGCTTTTGCTTTTAATCACCTATCATTTCCTATGAAAACTTTTATTTATTTTTTAATTGTATGTGTTTTGGTATCCTGTCAAGAGCAACCCAAAACAAATCAAGTAAAAGAGTTACTGCTTACTGATATTAGTACATTAATACAATCCGTTAGCCAATTGGATCAATTACTTCAAGACGATGCTTCGACTACACAGATTCAGAAACAGTTTTTATCCGCACGTAAAAAGTACAAGCAAATGGAACTTTTTACAGAGTATTATTTTCCAGAAGTATCTAAATCCATTAACGGTCCTGCCATTCCTGAATACGAAGAAAATGATGGATTAACTATCCCGCCACAAGGTTTGCAAGTGTTAGAAGCATTTTTATTTCCGGTTTACAATAAAGAGTCTAAGACAGAATTACTGAAAGAGCTTGGAATACTTACGGCTAATTTAAAACGATTAGAACGAATTACTACTTCAACTGAACTGACTGATGCTCATGTTTTTGATGCCATGCGGTTGGAGGTTTTCCGAATTATTACTTTGGGAATAACGGGTTTTGATTCCCCAATAGCGCAACAATCTATTCCAGAAGCGATTAGCGCTTTGCAAGGAATTCAAAAATACGATGCCATTTATAAAAACGAAGCGACTCAAGAAAAAACGTCAATTATAACCAATGCAATTAAGTACCTAGAGTCAAATCCCGATTTTAATCGTTTTGATCGCGCAACCTTTATTAAGGAATACCTCAATCCGTTGAGCAGTGGTTTATACCAAAAGCAGTTGGATTTAAAAATACCTGTATTCAAGGAGGTAAGAGGCTTGCGAACGACTGCTCAAACCTTATTCGATAAAGAAGTTTTTGATGAAGAAGCTTTTTCTGGTTTCCCAGATTATAAAACCACGGAAGCCAAAGCTAATCTTGGTAAAGCACTATTTAATGATAAGATTTTGTCCGGTGATAACAGTCGATCTTGTGCCTCTTGCCATCATTCAGAAAAAGCTTTTACCGATGGTGAAGCCAAAGCAGTATCTTTTGATGGAAAATCATTTGTAAAGCGCAATACCCCAACATTAACAAATATTGCTTTTCAAAGGGTGTTTTTTAGCGATTCAAGAGTGAATTATCTTGAAGATCAAGCGATAGCTGTAATAACAAACACTACCGAAATGCACGGTTCGCTTGAAGTTGCTGCAGCAAAAATTAAGAAAAACAAAGGCTACCAAAAGCAGTTCGAAAATGCTTTTCCGAAAAAAGAGATCACTGCCTTTGAGATAAAAAATGCTTTGGCTTCTTACATTCGTACGTTGAGTAAATATGACTCTAAATTTGATGGCTATATGCGTCAAGAAGTGGCTTTTACTAGAGATGAAAAAGCAGGATTCAACCTTTTTTCGGGAAAAGGAAAATGCGCCACTTGCCATTTTATTCCATTAACAAACGGAACTGTTCCACCTAATTTTATGAAATCAGAGAGTGAAGTATTGGGCGTGCCAGGCGAAGATGGTATCTTAGATTCTGATGAAGGAAAATACAATGTGACAAGAGCGAAGATTCATAAGTATGCTTTTAAAACTCCAACCATCAGAAATATTGAATTGACGGCTCCTTACATGCACAATGGCGTTTTTAAAACCTTAGAGGAAGTAGTTGATTTTTATAACGAAGGTGGCGGTAGTGGATTGGGATTTGATCTAGAAAACCAGACATTACCCGTGGATAAACTACAATTAACAACTTTAGAAAAAAAACAATTAGTTGCTTTTATGCGAACATTGACTGATAAGAAGTACCAAAAATAGGAAGAGATCGTACTGATTTAAATAAAAGTATTTGGTTGACTAAGCGAATATTGGTTTTGGTTCTCGCTATATTTGCTCAAAAATAATTACCGTGACTTTAGCAACTTATACCAAAGAATTCTCTTATAACTTACGATTAGCTTATCCTATCATCTTAGGAATGCTTGGGCATACAGTAGTGGGAATTGTCGATAATATCATGGTAGGCAAATTAGGACCTACTGAATTGGCTGCGGTTTCCTTAGGAAATAGTTTCATTTTTATCGCCATGTCTTTAGGAATTGGGTTTTCAACTGCGATTACTCCTATGGCAGCACAAGCTGATGGTAAAAAAAACATTGAGGAAGGTCGCAGTACTTTTCATCATGGCTTGTATTTGTGTACCATTCTAGGGGTGCTATTATTTGCCTTGATATTCTTTTCTAAACCTTTGATCACTTTAATGGGACAACCTGAAAATGTTGTCGAATTAGCCAAACCCTATCTTGATATTGTTGCTTTTAGCTTAATTCCGTTGATTGTTTTTCAAGGGTACAAGCAATTTGCTGACGGTATGAGCGAAACTAAATACTCGATGTGGGCCACTATATTAGGAAATGTGGTTAACGTTATCCTTAATTATCTGTTCATTTACGGAATTTGGATTTTTCCAGAGTTAGGAATTGTAGGAGCGGCAATAGGAACAATTGTTTCTCGTTTTGTAATGGTGGGTTATATGCATTACCGCATGAAGCGAAAAGAAAAATTTCATCCTTTTTTTGAAGGTTTTTCATTAAAGAAAATTGAAAAGGCGGTAAATATTCAAATTATAAAATTAGGCGCACCATCGGCGATGCAAATGTTTTTTGAAGTAGCCTTATTTACTGGAGCAATCTGGTTGTCGGGTAGGTTAGGTATAACGAATCAGGCGGCTAATCAAATTGCCTTGAGTTTGGCCTCGTTTACTTTTATGTTTGCGATGGGTTTAAGCGTCGCAGCGACCATTAGGGTTGGTAACCAAAAAGGGTTAGGAGATTACAAACAATTGCGCATCGTTGCATTTTCAATCTTCTTACTGGCTATTTTACTGGAGTCTGTTTTTGCTTTACTATTTATCGTTTTTCACCAATACCTACCGGCTTTGTTTGTCGATATGAACAATATAACCGACTTAGCCGTAAATACAGAAGTAGTAACAATAGCGGCACAACTGTTACTTGTAGCGGCTATTTTTCAAATTTCTGACGGAATTCAGGTTGTAGTTTTAGGCGCGTTGCGTGGACTTCAAGATGTAAAGATTCCCATGTATATAACTTTCGTAGCGTACTGGGTGGTTGGTTTTCCGGTTTCAATTTATTTAGGGATGTACACTGATCTAAAAGCAGCAGGAATATGGTTAGGACTTTTAGCTGGTTTGTCAACAGCAGCATTATTTTTGTATATTCGATTCAATAGCTTAACTAAAAAGTTAATCCTTGGTGGTCAGAAATAAATAGCAAAGCATCAGTCTAATTTTTATTCTAAAATAAATTCCTTGTTCGATACCAAATTATTTAGATCCTAGCGAATCATGCTTTTCTGCTTGCCCATGGTTACTTTTGGTTGGAAAAATTATAAATATTTAGGTAGACCAATAGATTTTTTAAAAGTTTATTCGGTTATTTGTTTAGTCGTTGAGTCCGTTACGAACTACGATATTAAAAATTAGCATTAAATAATACTAACAATATGGAATTACCGAAATTTTTACTAGGAGACAACACTGATTTTCCAGACGATATTTTTATCATTCACTTAGATTATCCAAGATTTATTATCAACCTAAAGGATGACGAAGTAGAGTTCATGGAAGAAGCTGAGGACTTAGATGAAGCAGAATTAAATACGGAAATGGAAGGGTTGATCGAGCAAGCCAATGCTTTTTACGATAGAGAAATGGAATTATACGAGAAGGAATAAATTTATTTTCTTCTCTATTTCTAGAAAGGGATAAGCGGTTATGAAAAGAATAGTATTTCTTTTTATAACCGCTTTTTTATGGGCTGGATTGAGCATCCGATTATTATTTTTTGTGACTTTAATGTGTTGTATTTCAATGGTTTTAGTTTGTATTTTGGATTGTTAAAAAGAAGTTGCATTTTGCTATTAACCTTAAATTCTATCTTATGAAAAATTATAAAAATAGACTTTTGTTTTTTTGTGCTTTAACTAGTTTCACAGTGCATGCTCAAGAAAAACTGCCAATTTCAGTAAAAAAAAATCAAGTCAATGCTGAATCAACTGTTGTAGCTCTGCCAACTGTTTCTAATAGTATAAACGGTATAAATAATGGAATTCCGAATAGGATTTCGATGAACGTTACGGTGGCCAAGCAAACACAAGGCGCAACGTTTGGGGAGAAGGTAAAGAGTGGAACGATAAACGTAAGTCTAATCAATAATGGCTGTATCGTTTTATTTAGCGCTGCTGATGGTTTTAGCATTAATACAACCGAAAAAAGCATTAATGCTTTACAACCCAGTGACATTTTATCCTTTGGGGAGAAAATAAGTCAAGGCTTACATGCTGCTGGGAGTGTTTTATCACAAGGTAGTTCACTATTAGGAGGAGCCATGCCTGGCGGTGCCCTTATTTCAGCTTCAGTTTCTAGCGTAGGTAATTTAGCTGGTGGCGGCGGTGGTGCTGCTGCTGCATCCTATGCTAAAAATGGAAAGCAAGTGTATAGTATTCCTAATGATAGTTCTACATCAGAATTTGTACTCACCGATGGGGAATATGAGCTAGCTTTCGTTATTGTCGAGAAAGCAACCTCCGGTCTTAAGGATACTTTGAAAACACAGGTTAAAATGGGATTTAGTATCAATAATGGTCAATTATCTGCTAGACATGAAATCGCTAAAAATTCTGTTAATAATGTACGTTAAAATTACAAGTAGTGCATTTTTATGATTTACACTATTTTTTAAAATACTTTTCTAAAACAATTTGAGCGGCTGCAAATGGAGATAAAATAGCTTCTTGCACCGCTTTTTTAGTTTCTATTAGTACACTTTCTACTTCGGGATTGCCATAAAAATGAAGTTTAAGGGCGGCATTAATAGTTTCAAGCATCCAGTATTCATTCTGTTGTGTCCTTTTTATATTAAAATAGTTGTTTGCTGAGGTCAACTGCATAAAATCAGTTATCGTATTCCACACTTCAGGAATTCCTTCTTGAGTTATGGCGCTGCAAGTTGAGGTTGTGGCTGTCCAACCTGATTTTTTCGCAGGAAATAAGTGCAAGGCTCTATTGAATTCTGTTTTGGCGAGTTTTGCTTTTTTAATATTATCACCATCCGCTTTATTGATCACTATGGCATCTGCCATTTCCATAATACCTCGTTTAATACCTTGTAATTCATCGCCGGCACCAGCAATTTTTAAAAGTAAGAAAAAATCGACCATGCTGTGTACGGCAGTTTCACTTTGACCTACGCCAACCGTTTCGATAATTATCGTATCGAAGCCTGCTGCCTCACACAAAGTGATGGTTTCTCTAGTTTTTCGAGCTACGCCACCAAGAGTATCCCCTGAGGCCGAAGGACGAATAAAAGCATTCGGGTCTTTAACTAGTTCTTCCATTCGGGTTTTATCGCCTAGAATACTACCGTGCGATATGGAACTACTAGGATCGACAGCTAATACTGCTACTTTTTTTCCTAAAGAGGTAAGGTGTTTACCAAAAGCTTCAATAAAAGTACTTTTTCCAACTCCTGGTACTCCTGTAATACCTATGCGAATTGATTTGTTAGCATGAGGAAGGCAAGCGTTGATGATACTATTGGCTTTCGCCAAATGCTGAATATTTGTGCTTTCGACTAATGTAATAGACCGACTTAGGGCCGTGATATTTGAAGCTAAAATACCTTTAGTCAATTCATCCGCCGACGGTTGTTTTTTTCTGAAATGCTGTATGTTTTTCACAACAGTCGCACTTACGCTATCTGGTGCATTCACTCCTGATTTTTCGTGTAAGGCCGATGGTTTATTGGTGTTGTTTGTCAAAGCTTCAATCATTTTAGTAAAAATAATACTTCTACGGGAAAGTTTATGCATTTTTTGAATTTTAAAGGGGATTTCATTTAATTCAGCAATGATTAATATTCGTTTATAAATACTATTTTTGTTTTTAAAAGATCAGTAGCAAAGCAGAATCAAGTATTTACTATGAATAATTTTATTTTAATCTTCATTTATTTATTCATAGGACTGTTGTTGCAAAGGGTACGACAGGTGCCTGTCACTATCTATAAACTATTGAATTCCATTGCGGTGAATTTTTGTCTTCCCGCTTTGGCATTGTATTATATTCCAAAAATTCATTGGAACAATCAGTTGCTATATCCAATAGGTGCTGCTTGGATTGGCTTTGGCGCTTCTTTCTTGTTTTTTTACGTATTGGGAAAAAAGTTTGGGTGGTCCAAAAAATTAACGGGTTGCTTAATTTTAACCGCGGGGCTTTCTAATACTTCTTTCGAACTAAGATTTACAATTTCTTTAGAATCATTCAAATCATCGCACAGTATTTCCTCATAATTAGTAGCTGGTAGCGTTGTGTTAATTGTAACAATTTCAACTCTCAAATTACTGCTACTGCTAC
>NZ_JAQWTM010000084.1 GCF_029242675.1 Flavobacterium sp. | reverse complement strand
GTAGCATCAGGTGGGACTTTAAATATTGCTGCAACTAACAGTGGTGGAAATGCGAGTTACAATTTAAAAGCAAATGGTGTTAGCATTAATACCAACGCAAGTACTGCGAGCTATTCGTTTAATCATACTTCTATTCAAGGAAATCAAAATTACTCTCTTGAGGTAACTCAAGGATCAATTACCATAGTAAAAAAGTTTTCGGTTATTGTTAATCCCGGAACTTTAACTGCGGCCTTGCCGGTAGGTCTTTTAGATGGAATTAATTACAATTCTACTGATGCTACTAAAGCCACATTAGTATTAGATGCGCCGTTAAAAGATGTTGTATACGTGGCTGGAAGTTTTAATAATTGGCAGCCTACAACTGCTTATGCGATGAAAAAAGACCCTACGACGGGCAAGTTTTGGTTAGAGCTTACTGGTTTGGTTTCCGGGGTTAATTATAGTTATCAATATTGGGTTGGAGAAACAACACCGCTTGTCAACTCTCCTGCTTTAGTAAAAACAGCCGACCCTTATTCGACTTTAGTTTTGTC
The DNA here is from genome assembly GCF_029242675.1 of Flavobacterium sp. Classification (GTDB taxonomy): domain Bacteria; phylum Bacteroidota; class Bacteroidia; order Flavobacteriales; family Flavobacteriaceae; genus Flavobacterium. The sequence goes on along the minus strand of NZ_JAQWTM010000084.1, from coordinate 52,057 downwards.
ACCTTATGATGATCCTTTTATTCCAGCTGCTTCGTATCCTAATATGCCGGTTTATCCAGCTGGGCAGGAACGCGAGGTTACTGTTTTACAAACAGGACAAACACCTTATGCTTGGAGTGCAGCAACCACTAATTTTGTAAAGCCAAAAAAAGAAAAATTGGTAGTTTATGAACTTTTAGTTCGTGATTTTGATGCTAAGCGCACCTATCAAGACCTGATTAATAAGATGGACTATTTTAAAAATCTTAAAATTAACGCCATCGAGCTTATGCCAGTTATGGAATTTGAAGGAAATGAAAGTTGGGGTTACAATACGTCCTTTCATATGGCTTTGGATAAGTTTTATGGTCCATCAAATAAGTTGAAAGAATTTATTGATTTGTGTCATCAAAATGGGATTGCAGTGATTTTTGACGTGGCTTTAAACCACGCTTTTGGCAGAAACCCAATGGTTAGAATGTGGATGAACGATCCTGATGGTGATGGCTTTGGCTCACCTACAACCGAGAACCCTTATTTTAATACAGTGGCAAAACATAGTTATAATGTAGGTGAGGATTTTAATCATTCTGCTGCACTTACAAGAAATTATGTAAAAAGAGTGGTGAAGCAATGGATTCAAGAATACAAAATTGATGGATTGCGTTGGGATTTAACTAAAGGCTTTACGCAAAATTGTACTGCTAATGATGAAAATTGCACCAACAGCTATCAACAAGACAGAGTCGATGTTTTGAAAGAATATGCAGATTATTCTTGGAGTTTAGATCCAACTCACTATGCTATTTTTGAGCATTTAGGTGGTAATGTTGAGGAACAGCAATGGGCTAATTATAGAATTGCAGAAACACCAAGCAAAGGTGTAATGATGTGGGGCAAAATGACGGATAATTATAACGAATTATCGATGGGTTACCCATCAAATATATCTGGAATGACTAGTTCTAGTCGTGGTTTTACAGCGAATCGCTTGATGGGCTATGCTGAGAGTCATGATGAAGAGCGTTTGATGTACAAAAATCTTCAGTTTGGCAATAGTGCAAATTCATCGCATAACGTTAAAAATTTAAATGTAGCCCTGTCAAGAATGTCAGCAATAGGTGCGGTCTCTTTATTGATTCCTGGACCTAAAATGATTTGGCAATTTGGAGAGTTAGGCTGGGAGTATTCGATCTTTACCTGCAATAACGGTAGCGTAAATACACCCACTGACGCCATTGGTGGTGATTGTAAGTTAGATACGAAACCACAGTCGCAATGGACAAACAATTGGTTAGGAGTGACAGAAAGAAGTGCAGTTTACAATAACTGGGCTAAAATGATCACTATGAAACAAGTAGAACCTGTGTTTTCGGGTAGTGTTGTAGTCTCTAACACGAACTCTCTTTATCCCAATATTAAGATTACCAATAGTAATTTACAAGCAACCCAATTAAAGGACGTGCTAATCATTGCTAATTTTGATGTAAATACACAAAGTGTCAATACCGGTTTTCCCTATGCAGGAACTTGGTATAATTTGATGGATAATACGGCTATTACTGTGACAAATACAAGCAGTCCAATTTCTTTAGCAGCTGGTGAATACAGAATTTATGGAAATAAAACAGCTTCTCTGGCCATTGCTGATTTTGAAAAAAACAGTACCGAGGTTAGTTTATATCCTAATCCGGCACCCGGTTATTTCTTGCTTAATACTGCTGCTAAGCAAGTGCTGGTTTATAATTTAGCGGGTCAATTGATAAAAGAGTTTAAAGGTGATTTTAGCAGTAATCATACTTATGCGATAGATGATTTAACAACTGGGAATTATGTAGTTCAAGTTGTTGGTGATGATAATACGACGGCTTCTTTGAAGTTAATCAGAAAGTAGTTTTTTTAGTTATTTTTGAATGTTTAAAGGTCTTTTCAGTTGATGAAAGGGCCTTTTTTCATGCATTCAATTGGTTACTATTTAATCATTGATGTAGTCCGCTTGAGGCTTACAGGAGTTGTAGGGTCATTAGATCGCAATAGTAGCAAGATTAAACTCCTAACTATTGACTTTGGAATATCATCTTTTATAGCGCAAATTGCTGCCTTGAATTTGTTAAGAAGTCCTTTGGGTACCATTTAATTCTGAATGCCCTCATTGGGTTAGGATTTGGGCCAATTTAGGATTGATAGCGCTATTTGGATTGCAACTTTTCTATCATGAGCACTACATTGGTCTTTTTATATTCAAAAATTGGCATTTAGTCTCTATTTACTGTGTATTTAAACGAAAAACAAAACTTTAAAAATTCGATTGAAGTAGCGTTGATCTCATGTTGATAACAAGGAAGAGTCTGTTTTTTAGTTTGCTTTTTTCTGCAATAGTACAAAGTATCGGTATTCTTTTTTTTTAGATTTCAGCGATGGTTTTCTTTTTGTAAGAATTTTTTAAGATCATATTTATAATCACAAGGCTTCAGTCCGTTTTGTGGCTAGGGAGTAAAAACAAAAAACCCACTAATTGCTTAGTGGGTTTTGGTGGTACCTCCAGGGATCGAACCAGGGACACATGGATTTTCAGTCCATTGCTCTACCATCTGAGCTAAGGTACCGTGCTTGTTGCGGGTGCAAATATATAACCTTTTTTAGTTTGTGCAAAACATTTTTTAAAAAAAATTGATTCGTATCTTTGCCAAATCAAAAACCAATTTATGATTTTAACTATTGATGTTGGAAATACGAGAATTAAAGGTGCTGTATTTGAGGGCGCTACCGCTTTGGAATATTTTGTTTTTGATCCGGCAGCATTGGAAAAAAATATTTTAAATATTTTAAAAAAATATCAAAAAGTGGATTATTTGGTGGTTGCATCCGTTGGTATTTTAGAAAAGCAGTCCTTTTTGCAATTTGAAAAGGAAGTTAATGTACATTTTATATCCCATGATGATGTTTTTCCGTTTTGTAATTTATACGAAACACCTAAGACCTTAGGGATAGACCGAATGGTACTGGCGGCGGGAGCTGTGATTCAATATCCTAATTGCAATCGACTCGTTATTGATGCGGGAACCTGTGTTACCTACGATTTTATTGATGCAAATGATAATTATTTAGGCGGTGCCATAGCTCCTGGTTTGCGCTTACGCTATGAATCACTTCATGCCTTTACAGCCAAGCTTCCGTTATTGACGATTGCTGCATCTGCTGATTTAATAGGTAAGTCCACTGCGGGGTCAATTCACTCAGGAGTAATTAATGGTTTGGTCTATGAAATCGATGGTTTTATAGATGAATATAGGACGTTGGCTTCAAAATTTATAATAATTTTAACGGGCGGCGACACAGAATTTTTGGCTAAACGATTAAAAAATACCATATTTGCCAATTCAAATTTTCTTTTAGAGAGCTTGAACCAAACATTTCAATATAAAATCGACAATGATTAAAAAAATTAGTATCGCTGTTTGCTTGCTTTTGTCAGTAGTTTCATTTGCTCAGCAAGGAACTGCTTCGCCTTATTCGTATTATGGTATTGGTGACGTAAGATACAAAGGAACTGCTGAAATACGCTCTATGGCAGGTATAGCTGTTGAACAAGACAGTATTCACTTAAATATGGATAACCCGGCTAGTTATGCCAATTTAAAACTAACCACTTTTGCTGTTGGTGGTTCTTATTTAACTACCAAAATGAAAAACGCTAGTGTTACTGAAAACGCTAGGCGTACTGCAATTGACTATTTAGCTGTTGGTTTACCAATGGGGAAATTAGGAGTAGGTTTTGGATTGATTCCGTATTCTTCTGTAGGGTACCAAATTGAATCTTTGAATACTATCGATGGAGGTAGTAATAGTCGATATGATGGTAATGGTGGCCTTAATAAAGCCTTTTTAGGTGCAGCATATAAAATATCTCCTAAGTTTAGTTTTGGTGCCGATGTACATTATAACTTTGGTAAAATCGAAACTTCAGGATTGGTTTTCGTAACTGATGTGCCTGTTGGAACAAGAGAACTAAGTACAGCTAACTTGTCAGGAGTTGATTATTCGATTGGAGCGATGTACCAAACTAAAATCAGTAAGAAAATTAGTTTTTTTAGTAGCGTAAGCTATAAAATGGAGAGTAACTTAACATCTAATAATACAAGTAGTATTTCTGCAGTTAATTATAACGCCAATTTTAACTTCACTACTGTAGATTCCGAAGATGAAATAACCGACAAAAAGATATTAAAATTACCAAGTAAACTTTCCGTTGGAGCTGGCTTTGGGGAGGCACGTAAATGGATGATCGGTGCGCAAGCTGTGTTAGGGAGTGTAGGTGATTTAGTAAATACATATAATCAATCTAACGATGTTTCGTATGAGAAGTCTATGAAATATAGTTTGGGCGGATATTATGTGCCTAATTACAATTCCTTTACCAACTATGCGAAGCGTATTGTGTACCGAGCTGGTTTGAAATACGATAAAACGGGTCTTATGGTGAAATCAGAATCGATCAATGATATTGGATTTACGCTGGGATTAGGTTTGCCAATTACAGGTACATTCTCTAATGTGAACTTTGGTTTTGAAATGGGAAAAAGAGGAACGACTTCCGCAGGTTTAATCCAAGAGAATTATGCCAACTTTAGCATTGGATTATCTTTAAATGACCGATGGTTTGAAAAAAGAAAATTCCAATAATAGAAAAACAGGGATGGTTAGTTATTGCACTTAATTTGTCATTTTTGACCTATGATTTCATTTAATAAACATAAAACAGTTCAGATAGTCATGGCTCTTGCCGTGACTCTCTTTTTTGGGTGCGAAAGTAATTTTAAGGAAGTTCAAAAAATAAACTTTACAGAGTTTACTCCTAGCGGCGATGCAGACAAGGTTAATCTGAAATATACCGATTCAGGTTTGATTAAAGTTGTTTTGGTAAGTCCTAAAATGTTAGATTTTGCTACTGTCGACTTTCCTTTCACAGAATTCCCTAAAGGTGTTGATGTTACTTTGTACGATGATAAAGGAAAAAAAACAAGAGTAACTTCTAATTATGCAGTATCTTACAAAGGAACTGGAATTATTGATCTTCAAGGAAACGTGAAAATTGTTGCCGAAAATGGTCAGAAGCTAGAAACAGAACAGCTGTATTTTGACCAAAAAAACGAATGGTTTTATACCGAGAAAAAGTTTAAATTTACAGACCTTAAAGGAACATCTAACGGTCAAGGAATTGACTTTAGTAAAGATTTTAAAGTGATCAATTCGCAACGAATTATGGGCGAAATTGAATCGTCAGAATAAATATCAAATTACACTTATTATGAGTTATTTAAAATACACCCCTTTTTTATACCTAATTGTAGCCATCGCTTTTTTATATGATGCAATTAATAAATGGAACGATCCTGCTGCAACTCCTTACTTAAGCATTGCTTTTGCCGCAGTTTGTGTTTTCATGTTTTTCTTTAGGAGAAATTTTGCCAATAAACTGCATAACAGAAATAACAAATCCTAATCTATGGAAATTAGTATTATAATATTGTGTTTAATACTAAGTGCTTTTTTTTCTGGAATGGAAATAGCATTTATCTCTTCCAATAAAATCTATCTGGAAATAGAAAAAAAGCAAGACGGATTTATTTCTAAGATACTGACCAAACTTACTGAAAAGCCTTCTAAATTTATTGCTGCCATGCTTATTGGTAACAATATTGCGCTTGTTGTATACGGTTTTTTCATGGGTGACTTGCTTATGGTATTGATAGAGAGGTGTGGTTTTCATTTTTCTGAATTACTGAATTTGCTGGTGCAAACGGTTTTGTCAACTTTAATTGTTCTATTGACAGCGGAGTTTTTACCCAAGGTTTTTTTTCAAATTTATGCCAACTCCTTGATTAAGTTTTTTGCTATTCCGGCCTATTTTTTTTACGTTTTCTTCTATTTTATTTCTTCTTTTTTTATTTGGGTTTCGGATTTTATTTTGAGAAAATTTTTCGGAACAGCGGGAGACCAAACACAACTTTTTTTTAGCAAAGTAGAGTTAGGGAATTACATAACCGAGCAAATGAGTACTGTGGAGGATAATGAAGAGGTGGATTCTGAAATTCAAATGTTTCAAAATGCCTTGGAGTTCTCAGGTGTGAAGGCTAGGGATATTATGTCGCCGCGTACGGAGATCGTAGCAATTGATTTGTTTGATACGGTTGATGAATTGAAGGACTTGTTTGTTCGAACGGGCTATTCTAAAATAGTGGTATATGAAAACTCGCTAGATGATATTATAGGCTATGTGCATTCCTTTGATTTGTTTAAAAAACCTAAAAACATCAAGTCAGTAGTTATTCCGGTGGAGTTTGTTCCTGAGACCATATATATAAAAGACGTACTTGATTTACTTACTAAAAAAAGAAAAAGTGTAGCAGTGGTAATCGATGAGTACGGTGGTACGTCAGGTATTATTACTGTTGAAGATATTGTCGAAGAGCTTTTTGGAGAAATTGAGGATGAACACGATTCTAGTGAAACCTTGATTGAGGAAGAATTGGGTGAGGATACCTACTTGTTTTCGGCTCGATTTGATGTAGAGTATTTAAACCAATCGTATAAATTACAAATACCTGAAAGTGATTCCTATGGTACTTTAGGGGGATTTATAGTGGATTTCACAAATGACATTCCGTTAAAAGGAGAGGTTATTACCATCGGAATCTATCATTTTGTTATCGAAGAAGCCACAAATAAGAAGATTGAATTGGTTAGAATGACTGTGAAAGACTGATTTTTTTTCGAAAAAGTTTTTTTTTGCAAAATAAAACGCTACGAGTATAATTATTAATTAGATAATTGTATTTTCGCAAACTGAATATAAAATTAACAACAATAAAAATGGCAGTTTTATCAAAAATTAGACAACGTTCCGCTTTAATGATTGCAGTAATCGCATTTGCTTTATTCGCATTTATCATTGGTGATTTGTTCAAAAGTGGTAGTTTCAATAGTACATCTAAGGATGTAGGAAGCATCAATGGAAAAGATATCTCCTTTGAGGATTTTAGAATTAAAGTAAGTGAAGTTGAAAAAAGTGGTCAAGGGATCACGTCTACCGCAGCAGCGACTAGAGTTTGGGATCAAGAGGTTTCGATTGCTCTATTAAGTTCTGAATTTGAAAAACTAGGTTTAAGAGTTGGTGAGAAACACATTCTTGAAGTGCTTAAAGCAGATCAAAATATTGGAAAAAACCCAATGTTTTTAAATTCTGCAGGGATGTTTGATATTGCAAAATTCAAAGAATTTTTCAAGTCAAATCCAGCTCAAGCGCAATTCTTGAAAGACAGAGAGAAAGATGCTGAGCTTAACGCAAAGTATCAAATATACAATACATTAGTTAAGTCTGCGCTTTATACAACTGAAGCGGAAGGAAAATTACAGTATGAAATGGAAGCTAACAAAGTGAGTTTTGCCTATGTTGCTGGATTGTACTCTACAATAAAAGATAGTGATGTTAAGGTTTCAGATGCTGAGATCTTGGATTACATGAAGAAAAACGAGAAAAAATTCAAAACTGATGAAACTCGTGAAGTAGAATATGTTTTAATCGAAGACAAAGCTTCTAAAGAAGATGAGGCTGAGGTAAAATCTAAAATTAATCAGTTGTTGACTGGAAGTGTTGTTTACAACCAAGCAACTGGTAAAAATGATACTTTAGCTGGATTTAGAACCGCTAAGAATGTAGCTGAATTTGTGAATTCAAATTCTGATGTACCTTACGATTCTAGTTATGTAGCTAAAAAAGATTTACCAGCTGTTGATGCTGAGCAATTGTATAACTTAGCTCCAGGTCAAGTATATGGTCCTTATATTTTTGGAAACTACTACTGTATTTCTAAATCAATGGGTAAAAAATTAGGAGTGAATGCTAAAGCAAGTCATATCTTAATTAGTTACGAAGGGACTACAGTGCCAAATCAAAAAGAGAGCAGAACTAAAGAAGAAGCGAAGGCTAAGGCTGAATCTATCCTAGCGCAAGTAAACGCTAATCCAGAAAGTTTTTTAATGTTGGCTTTTCAAAATTCTGATGATTCATCTGCACAACAAGGTGGTGATTTAGGTTATTTTGGTCCAAACCAAATGGTAAAACCGTTTAATGATTTTGTTTTCAATAATGGAATTGGAAAAGTTGGTTTAGTTGAAACAGACTTTGGTTACCACATTATAAAGATTACAGATAAGCAAGACGGAATTCGTTTAGCTACTGTGGCTCAAAAATTAGAAGCTTCAGAAGCGACTGCTGATAGAGTATTTACACAAGCGACTAAGTTTGAAATGGGAGCAGTAGATAAAGATTTCAATGCTTTAGCAAAAGAAATGAAGCTAACTGTTTCTGGACCAGTAACAGTGGGAGTAATGCAAGAAAACTTTGGACCTTTAGGAAACCAAAGAACAATTGTAAGATGGGCTTTTGAAGACAATTCTAAAATTGGAGCTGTTAAAAGATTTGAAGTGGCTAATGTAGGTCACGTAATTGCAAGAGTTAAAAGTATTGACAATTCAGGATTGGTTGCTGTTTCTCAAGCAAGATCATATGTAGAGCCAATTCTTAAAAATAAAAAGAAAGCAGAATTAATCAAAGCTAAGATGACAGGTTCTTCTTTAGAAGCGATTGCTACTGCTACCGGATCAAAAGTAGAACAAGCAACTGATGTTACTCTTGCTAATTCAGTTTTAGCTGGTGGTGTAGGTATTGAGCCTAGAGTAGTAGGAAATGCATTTGCATTAGCTGCTAACAAATTATCAGCGCCAATCGAAGGTGCAACGGGTGTGTATGTAGTAAAAAATATCAGTACTACTAAAGCTCCTGCTGTTAAAGACGTAAGTCCTTATGTTGGAAAACTGAAAGGCCAAACAGCTGGTGATGTTAACAGAGTTTTACCTGCATTAAAAGATAAAGCTAAAATCGAAGACAATAGAAGACAATTTAACTACTAAGAATACCTAGTTAATTATTATTCACAAAAAAACTCGATACTTAGTATCGAGTTTTTTTATGCTTTTAAATGATATTAATTCTTGTAAGAAATATTCTTTGTAAAATTATTTTTATGTAATTTTAGCACTGTTAAGAACTGATGGATTTAGAGGAGTTTAGACTAGAAAATCTTTTGTTTATTGTGTTTCAGTACAACTGTATGTAATCAATACTCGTTTTATAAAGTATTTAGTATAAAAATGATTGTTTTTTATAAGCAAGATAATTATCAGTGTTAAAACAAATTCAATGTCTTTCAGAACCGTACAAGTATGAAATATTTAAAAATGCTCTTTTTGTTAATTCCCCTTGTATTTAGTTCGTGTAGTGTTCCACGTTATATGGTAGACAATACGGGACTAAATACGGGATTAGATTTCACAAAAGGAAAATGGTTACTCAATTTTGTTGATGCAACAGCAGGTACTCAAAATAAGATTACTACAATGGCAATTTCGCACTTTTCAAAAGTTTTAAACGAAAGGTTTGTCTACGTGGCAGACGGGATTGGCTTGCTGCTTCCTAAAAAAACCAACATGAATCCCACCCCATTGGTGATTAATGAGTAAAAAAGGGGAACTGGTTTTGATTATTTTATAAATATTAAAGCACAGGACACTAAGAAACAATTGGGTAGTATTGATTTATCTAATCATCGCTTTAATTTTGGAGGAGTCAATGAAAGTGAGGTGATGTTAGAAGTTTATGATCTTAACACTAGTGACATCATTTATTCGCAAAGAGTTATTGCTTTTGTGGCTAGAGGAAATGATAATGATGATATTCATTTTGCGAAATCAAATGATGCGTTAATTCTTGGAGCCTATAAAAGGATGATAAATGAACTCATGAAAAAATCAATTACAATCAAATAATATAAGAAATGAAAATGAATTTTTTTTTACGCTAATAATACTAGCTATTTGTCAAATAGGAACTGCGCAAAGTGCAGGTGTCGAAAAATCAGTTTATACTATTCAGACTGGTTTTCTTGGGATTTGGTTTAATCAAGAGGCTATGATCTCAAAAGAGGTTGTTGTAAGATCAGAAGTAGGATTTGATGGAGGTATTCGTGGAGGTGATTTGGTAGGGAAAACGCTCTTTGGTTTAGCACCAGTTTTAGCAGTCGAACCTAGATGGTACTACAATATCATTCAAAGAGAAGTTAATGGTAAAGAGAGTAAAAACAACAGTGCTAATTTTTTAGCCATAGGAATAGAGTACCATCCCGATTGGTTTGTAATAGGTAATAGTAATGATCTCAGTGTGGCTGAGCAAATTTCAGTAATTCCTAAATGGGGTATTAGAAGAGCAATTGCAAATAGTTCCTTTAATTATGAATTGGGTTTAGGCATTGGTAAACGATACTATACTGTTTTAAAAGAGTGGGAAACAGCAGCTGACTTGCATGTAAGAATAGGATATTCATTTTAAAAAAGCTGCAATTCTTTATTTTAAACTCCCAACTATTCAAATAGGAATATTTGGGAGTTTTTTATGCTTTTAGTTCCTTAAAATCATTTCATCATACGGCAGTATAATTTCATAACCCTTGCTTTTAAAATACGCTGTTGGATTTTCTTGAGATACAGCCATTACAAAGTCGCCACCCCAAGCGCCAAGGCTTTTTATTGCACCATCAAAATCCGAAAATAAGCTTTCTTTAACGGTATCCGTTTCTAGTGTGTAGCTCATGGTAGCCTCATGCTTTTCGATCGCTGTGGCGAATTGTTCCAGCGTTGTGGCGTGTAAAAATTCGGCGGTTATTTGATCTATAGCGGCCACTTTTTTTAGTAGTTCAGTTGTTTTGTTGGTCTGGTACGTATTGATTGCCGTTTTACTACTTTGTTTTTTATTGAGGTATACAAAGTAAATGTTTTTAGTAAAATCAGGAGCAAACGGAATCACCGTAACGGTGGGTTGGTTGTTTTCTAGCTGGTAAAGAATAGGCGTGTTGTTTTGTGCACAAGCAATATCATAACCGCTTCCGCCAAAGCTAGTGTTGAGTAGCGTAAAGGCATTAACTTGTGTCCACTGCGCAATATTATTGATTAGGGTAGACGAGGTGCCTAATCCCCATTTTCGTGGAAAGCTAAGCTTGGTGGCTACTTTAAAACCTTTGCTGTTGTTTAGGAAAGCCGGATTGAGCGTATACGCTTGGTGTAAAATGGTAATTAGAGTAGATTGAACCGTTTCGATGGTTGCTACTGTTGGTTTTTTGATGTCTGAAAACGGAATTGTTGCTTCAAACCATATTTTTGCATCACTGTCATAACTAATCCATTGGATTTCGTTATTCGAGCCCGGTTCTATTTGTAAACTTTGCCCAAATTTAGTTGGTAACGCGAATGCTTTTGCGCCATCAAGTACAAGATATTCTCCGGTGATTAATAGTTTTCCGTTACTGTAGAAGGTTTGTTTCATTATCGCTTAATTTGGTTTTGAAGCAGTTTTTTTAGCCCCGATAGTAGTGGAAATCCTTTTAAGACCTTGTTGTTGTAAAACAACAGGGTCTTAAAAGATTGGAGCGGATAGCGGGATTAGCTCCTGAAAAACAGGATAGTTATTGCTTTATTTTCTTAAGTTTTCGATTAAGTCCACCACCGCACTGTGCGACACGGCTTGGTCTTTAAAGTGATTCCTTATGGCTGTGCGCTCCACATCGGTAGCGTTGAACTGGTTTAAAATATTGTTTAAGTGCATTTTCATGTGGCCGTCTTGAATTCCAGTTGTCGTCAAGGAACGTAAAGCGGCAAAATTTTGAGCTAAACCAGCAATGGCAACAAACTGCATGAGTTCCTGTGCTGACGGTTTTTCAAGCATTTCTAGTGACAATTTAACCAAAGGATGCAGAGAAGTTAGTCCGCCTACGGTTCCTAAAGCTAAGGGTATTTCCATCCAAAAGTGGAAGTTTCCGTTTTCTATTTTGGCATGGGATAAACTGCTGTATTGGCCTGATCGAGCGGCATAAGCGTGTATTCCTGCCTCGACTGCACGAAAGTCATTTCCGGTAGCTAAAACCACCGCATCGATACCATTCATAATGCCTTTATTGTGTGTCACGGCTCTAAAAGGTTCTACTTCGGCAATTTGAACCGCTTGTACAAAGCGCTGGGCAAAGTCAAGAGGATTGTCAATGTGTTTTTCTTTAAGATCTTCAATTGGGCAAGTAACTTCGGCACGAACGATGCAATTGGGTACGTAATTAGAGAGGATGCTCATGATAACCTGAATCTCTTTCTCGGTTTCTGAAAAGAGTCCATAGTTTAGAGCTTCATCCTTTAAAGTCTTGGCAAATTGTTCTAGGCAAGAGTTGATGAAATTAGCTCCCATGCTGTCTTTAGTTTCAAAAGTAGCATGCAATTGATAATAATTAGGAAGTAAATTAGTCTTGTCCTCTAGCGTTATATCTAAGATTCCACCACCTCTTTTTTGCATGTTTTTAGTAATGTTCTCGGTATCGGTGAAGAATTTTTGTTTCGTTTCCACAAAAAACAAGGCCAATTTCGAAGGGTCGCCATGGTACATAAAGTGAACCTGACCTATTTTTTCGGTGTTGAGAACCGTTGCTTTGAAACCACCTCGGGTAGACCAAAATTTAGCTGACTTTGAAGCGGCAGCAACCACAGAACTTTCTTCAATTGCCATAGGAATGGTGCTGTATTTTCCGTTTATGAGGAAATTTGGAGCCACTCCAAGCGGAATATAGAAGTTGGTAATCGTATTTTCGATAAATTCATCGTGTAGTTTTTGGATTTTCTCGTCTGAATTCCAATAGTTTTTTAATAACTGTATCGCTTCATCGGGTGTGGAAAAGTATTCCTTAGCTATCCAATTTATTTTTTCTTCTTTAGATAATTTTGAAAATCCTGCAACGGCGTTATTCATTGTCAATAGATTATAGTATAATTAGTTGCAAAGATACATTTTTAGGTGTTTTCTTTTGCAATAAACCAAGTAGATTAAAGTGATTTTAAAGTTGCTGATTTTAATTTTTAACATAACAAATGTTAGATAATTGTAAAATTTTCACTAAAATTGGGCTACTTTTTACATATCAAACAATAATATGAAGTCAAAACATTTTTCGGTCTTATTTTTATTTTTATGTGTCAGTATTTTTGCACAGCAAAAAATTACTGTAGAACAAATTTATAATGGCACCTTTCGTGCACAAGGAATGGATGAATTGCAATCCTTGAAAAACTCCAATCAATATACGGTACTTAATTATGATCGTGCTTCTAGAAGTATGCAAATTGATTTGTATGATTTTGCAACCTTAAAAAAATCAGCTACGTTAATTGATACAAAAGACCATAAAGGACTGCCATCTATAGACGGATACACTTTTGACGCTAGTGAAAAGAAAATGCTTTTAGCTACTAATTCCAATCAAATTTTTCGCCACTCATTTACGGCCGATTACTATTTGTATGAGATAGGTTCGAAGCAGTTAACGAAACTGTTTGATTTTCAAATTCAAGAGCCTACTTTTTCTCCTGATGGAAGTAAAATTGCGTATGCCAGAGAAAACAACTTGTTTGTATATGATTTAGCAACTAAAAAAACAACGCAAATCACTACTGACGGAAAGAAAAATGCTGTTATCAATGGTATTACTGATTGGGTATATGAAGAAGAATTCGCTTTTGTGAAAGCTTTTGATTGGAGTGCTGATAGTAAGAAGTTAGCTTACATTCGTTTTGACGAAAGTGAAGTTCCAGAGTTCTCTATGTCGATGTTTCAAAAAAATCTTTATCCAACGGTAGAGACTTTTAAATATCCAAAAGCAGGAGAAAAAAATGCCGTGGTCTCTTTGCATTTAGTCGACATCAACACAAATGCAACAAAAAAAGTTGACTTAGGTAAATACAATGATTTTTATATTGCAAGAATGCAATGGACGAAGGATGCTAACGTGGTTTCGGCTCAGGTATTGAACCGCCATCAAGATAATTTAGATTTGCTTTTTATTGATGGAAATTCAGGAAAAGCTACTGTAGTTTTAAATGAGAAGGACAAAGCCTACGTTGATGTTACTGACAACCTTACTTTTTTAAAGGACAACAGTTTTATTTGGACTAGTGAGAAAGATGGTTTTAATCATATTTACTTATATGACAAATCAGGGAAACTTAAAAATCAAGTGACCAAAGGTAATTGGGAAGTTACTTCATACTATGGATTTGATGAAAAATCTAAAACTGTTTTTTATCAATCTACCGAAAATGGTTCAATTAATAGAGCTATTTATAGTATTGGCTTAGACGGGAAAAACAAAAAAGGACTTTCTACGAAAACAGGAACGAACGGAGCTACTTTTAGTCCTAACTTCCAATATTTTATCAATACTTTTTCAAGTGCTACCCAACCAACATTGTATACTTTAAATGCAGCAAAAGACGGAAAGCAATTGCAAGTTATTCAGGATAATGCAGCGTTAACAACTAAGTTAAAAGCATTTGACTTGCCTTCAAAGGAGTTTTTTGTACTTAAAACAGAAAAAGGAAATGAATTGAATGCTTGGATTATTAAGCCTAAAGATTTTGATCCTTCTAAAAAATATCCTGTATTTATGTTTCAATATTCAGGCCCAGGATCACAACAAGTTATGAATGCATGGTCTAGCTCTAACGACTATTGGTTTATGATGTTAACGCAACAAGGGTATATCGTTGCTTGTGTTGACGGTCGTGGAACGGGATACAAAGGAGCTGATTTCAAAAAAGTAACGCAATTAGAATTAGGGAAATACGAGGTAGAGGATCAAATTGATGCTGCTAAAGTTATTGGAAATTATCCTTATGTTGATAAAAGCAGAATTGGAATTTTCGGATGGTCTTACGGAGGTTTTATGGCTTCTAATTGCATCTTGAAAGGGAATGATGTGTTCAAAATGGCTATCGCCGTTGCGCCAGTGACGAATTGGAGATTTTACGATAGCATTTACACCGAGCGTTACATGCAAACGCCACAAGAAAATGCAAGTGGATACGACCAAAACTCTCCAATTAATCATGTCGATAAGCTGAAAGGGAAATACCTTTTAATTCACGGAAGTGGAGATGACAACGTGCATGTTCAAAATTCAATGCAAATGATGGAAGCCTTAATTCAGGCTAACAAACAATTTGACTCACAAATTTATCCAGATAAAAATCATGGAATTTATGGCGGAATGACCAGGATTCAGCTGTACACTAAAATGACAAACTTTATTAAAGACAATCTTTAATAAAAACACACCCTTATAGCCATAGTGTTTTACGCTATGGCTTTTCTTATTTTTTAAACAAAACTAAATTCAAACTAACCAAATTTAATATTATGTCGAAAACCGCTGTAGCTCCTAATAATTCCACTCTTTTTGGGCATCCAACAGGATTGTATATTTTATTCTTAACAGAGATGTGGGAACGATTTTCCTATTATGGAATGCGAGCACTGTTAGTCTTATATATTACAAGCTCAACACTAGGAGATGATCCAAGAGGTGCAGGATTAGGTTGGACAAGTCAAGAAGCCTTAGCGCTTTATGGCTGGTATACCATGTTGGTTTATTTGATGTCGATACCAGGAGGTATGATTGCGGATAAAATAATAGGGCAAAAAAAGGCGGTTTTAGTGGGTGCTATTGTTCTCTGTGTTGGACATGGCGTACTAGTGTTGACCCAAACTTGGGCATTTTACACCGGATTAGGACTAGTAGTGCTAGGAGTGGGACTGCTAAAACCTAATATTTCTACCATGGTAGGTGGTTTGTATGGTCAAGGGGATATTCGTAGGGATAAAGGATTTAGTATTTTTTACATTGGTATAAACACTGGGTCTCTTTTGGCTACAATGGTAATTGGTTTTGTAGTAGCACAATGGGGATGGCATGCTGGTTTTGGACTAGCAGGTATTGCAATGGTTTTAGGTTTGATTGTGTACTTATGGGGACAAAAATACTTAGTGCATGTTGGAAATTTTGTGAAGCAAGATGTAAATGACAAAGAACAAAGTTCATACGGACAGCTTTTTGGTGATTTAATGAAATCAACGAATCAATTAATGATTACCGGACTGTTCTTAGTTTTATCATTGTTTGGATGGTACAGTTTAGGATGGGGTTACGGATTGTTATTTTTGTTTCTAACAGTAATCATTGGGTTAATGATGATGATTTATAAGGAGCTTTCGACGCAGCAAGATAAAGACCGTTTCTTAGTATTGTTATTGTCATTTATCATGGTAATTATTTTTTGGGGTGCTTATGAGCAAGCGGGAGGATTAATGAATTTATATACCGATACTAAAACGGATAGAATACTTCTATGTTTCGAAATTCCAACAGTAATGTTCCAAAGTTTAAATGCTGGTTTTATCATACTTTTTGCTACCGTAGTAGCTGGATATTGGGCAACTCGTAAATTAAAAAGTAAAGAAGCATCGTCTATTTTCAAAATGGCAATTGGTATCATCATTATGGGCTTTGGGTTTTTATTCATGGTTTTTGCGGCTATGCAATTCGAAAAATCGGGGACTTCAAGTATGATTTGGTTAGTGCTAGCCTATTTATTTCACACGATTGGAGAGCTTTGTATTTCGCCAGTAGCATTGTCTTTTATAACTAAGTTAGCTCCCGTAAAATATGCTTCATTAATGATGGGAGTTTATTTTGCAGCAACAGGATTGGGGAATAAAGTAGCAGGTATTATTGGAGAATCGGCTAGTAGTTTAGGAGAATACACTGTTTTCTTAGGGATATTAATTTTTACGTTGTTGATTGGTGGCGTGTTTTTATTACTTTTGAAGCCACTTCAAAGGTTGACACACGGTGCAGAAGACAACGAGAAATAAAAAATAAATTTAATTATATATTACAATAGAATGAATCAAAACACAAACGACGATTTTTTTAAAACTAATGTTTTAGGACATCCAGCTGGACTTTTTGTATTGTTTTTTACCGAAATGTGGGAGCGTTTTTCGTATTACGGAATGCGTGCTTTATTGGTGCTTTTTCTAACCTCTAGTTTAGCCAAAGGGGGTTGGGCATGGACTATTGAAGATGCATTGGCATTGTACGGAACGTACACTATGGCTGTCTATTTTACTCCTGTGATTGGAGGATTACTAGCGGATCGTTTTTTAGGGTATCGTATGGCAGTTATCTTAGGTGCATTGGCAATGACTTTAGGTCATGCATCAATGGCAGTTGAAACACCTTTGTTTTTATACATTGGTATTGGTTTTTTAATGGTAGGAAACGGTTTGTTCAAACCAAACATGACTTCTATTATTTCGTATGCTTATGAAAAGCACCCTGAGAAAAAAGATGGTGCCTACTCGCTTTATTACATGGGTGTGAATGCAGGTGCGTTTTTAGGAATTATGTTGTGTGGTTACATTGGTGAGAAAATCTCTTGGAGCTGGGGATTTGGATTAGCTGGGATTTTTATGTTCTTTGGAATGTTACAATTCTATTTCACTCAAAACATTTTTGGAGAAATTGGTTTAAAGCCTTCGGCTGAATCTAAGTTAGCATCTAAAGCCAAAGCAGCTGCCGAAAACACAGCGCCTAATGTAGTTCGTGATCGTATCATTGCTGTTTTGATATTCTCGGTATTTACAGTGTTCTTTTGGGCAGCGTTTGAACAAGCTGGTGGGTCTATGACTATTTTTGCTGAAAAATACACCCAAAGAGAATTGTTTGGTTCTAGCGCTTCGGTATTTAAAATTGCAGATGCCTTGTTGACCATTATTCCACTTTTAGTGATCACCTATGTGTTGTTTAAATTGTTTAAGCAAACATTTAAAAAATACGCAACAGGTAATATAATTCTAGCGACTAGTTTTGTGATTATTTGGGGAATTGTCCTTTGGAAAGTAGGTAGAGAATTTGCTGCTACCGGTACTGAAGTTCCAGCAACTTGGTTTGGTATCTTAAACTCCCTATTCATTGTTTGTTTTGCTCCCGTTTTTTCTAAATGGTGGGAGAGTAAATACAACCTTTCTGGGCCAATGAAGTTTGGACTAGGAATGACTTTACTAGGTTTAGGTTTTGGTTTTCTAGCGTACGGAAGTATGGGAATCACTCCTGATTCTGTTGTACGTGTAAGCATGTTTTGGTTAATAGCCGCTTATTTGTTTCACACTCTTGGAGAATTATGTATCTCTCCTGTAGGGTTATCTTATGTGAGTAAGCTAGTTCCTGCAACTTGGATTGGAATAATGTTTGGAGTGTATTATTTATTCATTGGTATGGGTAACAAAATTGCTGGTTCGATGGGTGGTATGATTGAAACGATAAGTACACAATATAGCTTGTCTACTTTCTTTTTAATTTTTACCGTAGTATCAATTGGTATTGGGCTTATAATGATACTGTTAACTCCATTGATGAAGAAATTGATGCACGGCGTAAACTAAAAAAGATATGGTATCATTTTTGTTTCTTAAATGATCAATTTAAACTACTTATGAAAAAAATATTTTTTATTCTCGTCTTGTTCTGCAATATGTTGATGGTGCATTCGCAAAGTACAAGTAGTGCTAAACAAGAAGGTAATTCAATTTGGTATACCGACGTTAAGGAGGCTATGGTGGTAAGCGCCACCAAAAATAAACCATTGCTGCTCTTTTTTACCGGTAGTGATTGGTGCGGTTGGTGTATCAAACTTCAAACGGAAGTATTGAAAACTCCTGAATTTAAAAAGTGGGCTGCTGAAAATGTTGTTTTAGTAGAATTAGATTTCCCAAGAAAGAATCTTCAAACTCCTGAAATGCAAAACCAGAATGCTCAAATAATGCAAGCTTTTGGAGTGCAAGGTTTTCCAACCATTCACATCGCTAAAGCAGTGCAAAAAGAAGGTCAGGTAAATTTTCAAGGATTAGGTAGTACCGGTTATGTACCAGGTGGACCTACCGCTTTTTTAGAAGTAACTGATGGTATTATCCATACCAAGCAATAAAATCAATTTAACTTATAGAATCCCTTTTCGGCTGTAGCATGGAAAGGGATTTTTCTTTTGGCGCAAGTTCGTTCCCATTGTTTTTGTAAATTTAGATAATTAGAGTTGTCCGCTACCACGACCTTGGGTTCCATTTCTGATAATAATCTGTCTAGGTTAATTTTAGGGGAATGGGTCAACAGTACTACGTCTGGTTTTAGTTTTACATTATAAATGCCGGAGCTATCTATCATTAAAATCTTGGTGCTATTGAAATAAAGTAGGTTTGGTAGTTTCTTCTTGGTTACGAGTTGGCTAAAATTAGCTACCAAGTACGATTGTATTATTGTATTGCTATACTCCGTTTTTTTAAAATTATCATTGGTTAAAACAACCGCTTGGTCTCCCTGCCGTTCTAGTATAATGCTATTTTTTTTCGAATTTAGCACGATCCATTCTTGTTCGTTTTGAATTTGCCATTTGGTATAGAGCAGCATAGATTGAAAAGCGATCAGGAATGTAAAAGCGACAGCGATCCTTTGAAATGTTGGTTTTTTCAACCCCATAATTAAAGCTATTATTGAGGCATAAGATGTAATCAATAAGAGATAATTGAATGGGATATCCTTGATTAAAAATTGCTCAAATGAGGCTACGTAGTGAATGCTGTAATTAAGGGCATAAATACCCCATTCCAGTGGTTTAATTAAAAGAGGATGAGCAATTGCAAAAGCGGCTAAAAAAAGTACGATGATGCCCAATATCATAATGTAAGTCAGTAAGGGTGCGACTATTAGATTAGTTATAAAAAACAAACTAGGAAATTGATGGAAGTAGTATAAAGATAGTGGTAAGGTACCAAGTTGAGCCGCGAAAGAAACACTAAGAATTGTCCAACAGTTTTTAATTATTTTTGTTTTAGGTTTGAATGCATTTGCGATTGTCGGCTGTAACCACACAATAAAAAACAGTGCCAAATAGCTAAGTTGAAAACCAACATCAAATATAAAATACGGTTGAAATAGTAAAATCAAAAATGCTGATACTAATAGGGTATGATAAATGTTTACCGTTCTGCGTAAATGGTATCCAATAGCAACAAAGGAAAACATAACGACTGATCGCAAAACTGAGGGAGAAAGCCCTGCTAAAATAGCGAAAGCAGTCAGAATCAAAATCAGAATTACTAATTTAGTAATCGCTCCTTTTTTAGTGTTTGGAATAGGTTTTAAGAGAAAGGTTAAAAACAACATCAAGTAACCCACATGTAAACCTGAAACGGATAAGATGTGAATGGCTCCAGCATATTGATAATCTTGCATTACATCTGGCGAAACTTCCTGTTTTTGGCCCATTAGCAAAGCTATGGCTACATTGAGTTCCTTTGAATTAAAATTGTTTTTCTCTAAATTCGTCTTGATTGTCGATCGTAATTGGTCTGTGTAGTACCAAAGATCCTTTTTGATTTTAGTGCCAATTTGAATACCAGATGAAGTAGTGTAAACTTGCGCATACAATTGTTTTTTATCAAGGTAATTACCGTAATCAAATTGATTAGGGTTTGTAGTGGCACTATTTTTATACAGTTTTTCTTGTACTTTGATGTAACTCCCCGTTTTTAGCGTCGTATTCAAACTGTCCTTTGCTATATTCAGCACTATTTTCCCTGTGTACGATTCCTTATCTATATTTTGAATTAAAGCAATATAACGATCATTATTTTTTGAGCTTTTTAATTTCTCCCTGATGACGATTGTTATTTCGTGTAGATTGTTGAAGGCAGTGCTAAAATGGAGATAATTACTTTTTTGATTTGAATCAGTATTCAAAAACAGCGAGAAACCACCAAGGAAATAGGCAGCAAAACATACCGCAATACTAAAAAATAAGGATTTGTTGGGTGTAAGTACTTTGGAGATGAAAAAGGATGATAAAAGCAGTAGCGACAGACTTAATCCTACAATTAGGAAGGTTAAAGCTGGGTTCCAATAATAAGTGCTTACTATACCTAAAATAAAGGCTAGAGTAATCTTTGCTAGTGGGAACTGTAGTACTTTCATTACTCTAAAGTACTGAATTTTTATTAAAAACCTTTTTTCTTAGTTTAAAATTCTGTTGACTTGTACAAAAGTTCTTTTGTAGTATGGTTCTTTTGTCGATGAGATGATGACTCCTTTAGAAGTAGAGGTATGAATAAAGAGCACTTGATCGTCTCTTACCTCTGTTACGATTCCTACATGATTGATTTGAGACCTACTATTGGTTTTAAAGAAAATTAAATCTCCTTTTTTAGCTTCTTCTAACTTGGTGCCAAGCTGAATTCCCTGTTTGGATTGGTCAATTGAAGTACGGGGAAGTGCAATGTCGTATTTGGCAAAAGTAGAAAACACTAATCCAGAGCAGTCATAGCCGTTTTTAGTTACGCCTGCAGTTTTATATTTTACGCCTAAGTTTTCTGTTGCCGAATCAATTATGTTATCTACTATTTTCTGATTTTCTTTAGTTTCCTTGCGGTCTGTTTTTTTGGTTAAAACAGATGATGATTTGCAGGAAGCAAATAAAATGGTAAGTAGGAGAAGGGAGATAATTGATTTCAAAAGTGTTTTTATGTTAGTTTCTTAAATCGGATACGATTAATTGTGCAGTTATTTCGCTGGCACCAATTCCGCCTAATTTAGTTTCTAGGAGCTCGTACTTTTTAAGTAATTGTTCGCGATAGTTCGGTTCTAATAGTTTAGTTAACTCTGTTTTAATGTTTTTAGTATTTAAGTCTTCTTGAATTAATTCGGTTACAACCTCCTCATCCATAATTAAATTAACTAACGAAATGTACTTTAGGGTTATGATGCGTTTCGCAATTTGATAAGAAGCCCAGCTTCCTTTGTAACACACCACTTCAGGCACTTTAAATAGTGCCGTTTCTAAGGTTGCAGTTCCCGAAGTAACAAGTGCTGCTGTCGCTATCTTTAGTAAATCATAGGTTTTATTCGAAATGAACTTGATGTTGTTTGCGGTAATAAAAGTTTCGTAAAATGAAAAATCTTGACTTGGTGCCCCAGCAATTACAAATTGATAATCAGGAAAGTCATCGGCTACCGTTAGCATAATCGAAAGCATTTTAGTGATTTCTTGCTTTCTGCTTCCGGGAAGTAAAGCTATAATTGGTTTTTCTCCTAACTCATTTTGGTTTCTAAAGTCATTTGAGTCAATAGGAGGTTGGTTGTGAATAGCGTCTATCAACGGATGTCCAACAAAGGAAACGGGATAGTTGTGCTTTACTTCATAAAAATCTTTTTCGAAAGGTAAAATGACATACATTTTGTCCACATCTCGCTTAATTTCCTTAATTCGGTTTTCTTTCCATGCCCAAATTTGAGGTGAAATATAGTAATGCGTCTTCATCCCCAAAACCTTTGCCCATTTAGCGATGCGCATATTAAATCCGGGGTAATCAATAAAAATAATAACATCGGGTTGAAAAGCTAGGATGTCCTTTTTACAAACTTTGATATTTCCTAAGATGGTTTTTAGGTTAAAAACAACTTCAATAAATCCCATAAAGGCAAGTTCGCGGTAGTGCTTTACTAATGTTCCACCAGTTGCCTGCATTAGATCACCTCCCCAAAAACGAATGGTTGCTTCCGGATCTTCCTTGTACAACGCTTTCATCAAATTAGAGCCGTGTAAATCACCTGATGCTTCTCCTGCTATTATGTAATATTTCATTTTTAGGTTCTAAATGGATTAATGAGATTGTATTTCAAAATTAAGTATTGCACTTTTAGCAATCAAATAAAAGTCTTTGTTTAAATAAAGATGGTGAGTATTGCCATTACTATAACAGACAAAATTACGCCTCTTGCCATCATTTCTTGGTTTAATTTCAAAAGAACTCCAAAAAGGAGTAAGTTGATAACGGAACCTAACGTTATTAATTTGCCCAAAGCTCCTTGTGACTCTAAGATTGCGAAACCTGTTTTTATTTCATAGGTCGTAAAGAGAGAAAGGTACAGGATACATCCCAGAAAAGTACCTACAAACCCCAGTACCGCTCCTGCTGCGAATTGTTTTTTATTCATTCCATTTCCAGGTATTAAGTTGTTGCATGGCATGGTGAGCCGTAAGATCAAACTGAACGGGAACTACTGAAACATAGCCTTGTCCAAGAGCCCATTCGTCAGTATCCTCGCCGCTGTCTTGATTGACAAACTCTCCTGCGAGCCAATAATAGTCTTTTCCTTGGGGTGTTTGTCGTTTGTCGAATTTTTCCATCCAAAGTGCTTTCGCTTGACGACATATTTTAATTCCTTTGATGTCTGCTGTTTTTAATTTGGGGAAGTTAACGTTTAAAACAACATCTTTTGGAAGTTTGTTTTCGAGCACTTCAAGCGTTATTTTGCGAATAAAGGGCTTTATAGATTCAAAGTCGGCATTCCAATCATAGTCCAATAGCGAAAAACCAATTGCAGGAATTCCTTCTATACCAGCTTCTACAGCTGCACTCATTGTGCCAGAATAAATCACATTAATCGACGAGTTCGACCCGTGATTCACACCAGATACGCATAAGTCAGGTTTGCGATCTAGAATCTCATTTACAGCTATTTTTACACAATCAACAGGTGTGCCGGAGCAGCTATATTCAGTAATACTATCATGTATCTTAGATGTTTTATTCAAGTACAAGGTGCTGTTTATTGTGATGGCGTGGCCCATTGCGCTTTGCGGTTTATCGGGAGCAACTACCACTACTTCGCCAATTTCTGCCATGACTGCTATAAGTGCTCTAATTCCAGGAGCAGTGATTCCGTCATCATTTGTAATTAAGATCAGCGGTTTTACTTTTTTCATGTTTTTTTATCTTTAGGCTGTACTACAGTAGTAATTTATAACAAAGGAACTAAATTTTATTAACTTGATAGATTAATGCCAAAACAAAAAAACCAATTTCCTATCTTTAACAAAAATTTATGCGAGCCCTGCTGTAATTGGGATGGTTTTTGACGTAACTTAGTTTAAAAAATTTTGATGAATACTATTATCAACTATATGAAAAGAAATTATAAAATACTTCTTGCACTTGTTTTACTTTCAGTAACACTATTCGCCTTCAAGATGAAGTCCTCGAATGAGGGTGACCCTGATAAAGATAAATTACTATTAGAATTGCTAACATTTGTCATTGAAAAGGGACATTACAGTCCGACAACGATAGATGATAACTTTTCTAAAGGTGTTTACAAGGATTACATTAAAGCCTTAGATCCTTCCAAGAGGTTCTTCTTACAGTCGGATATTGATGAGTTTTCCAAATATGAATTAGAACTAGACGATCAGATTAAAAATAAAGACCTAACTTTTTTCAATCTTACTTTTGAAAGATTGATGAAAAGGATGGAGCAAAGCAAACTTATTTACCAAAATATACTAAGTACTCCTTTCAATTATAATACCAACGAGTTTTACAATACCGATTCTGAGAAAGCTCCATACGTAAAATCAGTAAATGAGTTGAAAGACAGATGGAGAAAGCAACTTAAGCTATCAACGTTATCCTCCCTGACCGATCGAATTAAAGTACAAGAGGAAAGAGAGAATGTTGCTACTATCGATACCATTTCAGTTACTAGTCAAGCTGAAGGTAAAGCATTGGGTAGAAAAAATGATGTTACTAGTAATGATAAAGTTAAGACATTTGCTCAGTTAGAAAAGGAAAATCGAGAAAGTGCAAAAAAAGCCTTAGATGAGTATTTTGGATTTATGCATGATTTGAATAGAAATGATTGGTTTTCGGTTTTTATTAATTCAATTACAGCTGGTTTTGATCCGCATACTAATTATTTTGCACCTGAAGAAAAAGAAAGATTTGATGTAAGTATTAGCGGTAAGTTGGAGGGTATTGGGGCACGATTACAAAAAAAGAATGATTTCACGGAAATATCAGAATTAATATCGGGTGGTCCAGCTTGGAGAGGCAAAGAACTTGAAGCAGGAGATGTAGTTATTAAGGTCGCTCAAGGAAATGCTCAAGCGGTTGATGTTGTTGGTATGCGTTTAGATGATGTAGTTAAAAAAATTAAAGGTCCTAAAGGTTCAGAAGTACGCTTAACCGTTAAAAAAGTTGATGGAACCATTAAAATTGTTTCGATCATTAGGGATATTGTTGAGATTGAAGAAACCTATGCTAAAACTAGTATTGTTACTAGAAATGGTTTAAAGTACGGTGTGATTTACTTACCAAAGTTCTATATCGATTTTGAAAATAAAGACGGTAGGGATGCTGGTAAAGACATTGCTTTGGAGGTTGAGAGATTGAAGCAGGCTCAAGTTGACGGAATCGTTTTAGATGTTCGTGATGATGGTGGAGGGTCTCTATCTACTGTGGTTGATATTGCGGGTCTTTTTATCGAACAAGGTCCCATTGTTCAAATTAAATCTGCAGGTAGAAAAAAAGAAGTGCTTTACGATCGTGATAAAAAAATTGAATACGATGGACCATTGGTAATCATGGTAAATAGCTTTTCAGCTTCTGCTTCTGAGATTTTAGCGGCAGCGATTCAAGATTACAAGCGCGGAATTATTATTGGTAGTAAACAAACTTATGGTAAAGGGACGGTGCAAAATGTAATAGATCTAAACCAATTTGTTCGAAATAGCGAGGTAGGTGATTTAGGAGCCTTAAAAACAACTACTCAAAAATTCTACCGTATCAATGGTGGTTCGACTCAATTAGAAGGAGTAAGCAGTGATGTTGTGATGCCAGATCGTTACGCTTATTTGAAAATGGGTGAGCGTGATGTTGAAAATGCAATGCCATGGGATAAGATTGACGCTGCAGATTATACCATTTGGGACAAGACAGCTAATTTTAACAAAGCTATTGTAAATAGTAAGAACAGAATTCAAAACAATGCACAATTCAAATTAATTGAAGAAAACGCAAAATGGATTGATAACCGTAGTAAAGAAAGTAATTATAGCTTAAATATTAATACTTTTAAGAAAGAACAAATGGCTATCGAAGAAACTGCAAAATTATTTAAACCTATAATGCAGTACCAAAATTCACTACAATTTACTTCTCTCCCATATGAATTGGAGCAAATGGCAAAAGATAATGTGCTAAAGGAAAAAAGAGATAGATGGCATGAAGGATTAGCTAAGGATATCTACGTAGAAGAAGCCTTGAATGTATTGGATGATTTACAAGCAAAGCCGGTGGTTAAAAAAACAATGACTACAACTATTAAAAAAGACAAGTTAGCAAAGTCGTAAAGTAGTGTTAGGCTATTGAATTAGATAGAAGTAACGCCTCAAAATTAGTCTTAATTTTGAGGCGTTTTCTTTAAGAGGTGTAGAAGTTTAAAAATGTAATAGGTGCTATTGAAATGAAATATAGAAATTCTTTTTTTACCGTTCTGTGCTTGTCAGTGTGTTTACTGTCTTGTAAACAGAACAATACAGCTGAGTTTGATAGTGTGGCAATAGGTAGTGGTGTAGAGCAAACTTCAGGGGAGTTTGACAAGGCTGGTGCTAGTAGGTCTAATTTAGATTTAGCGCCTACCTCAACAACAAAGCAAATCATTCAACATACTTATTACTCATTGTCTTATAACGAAGAGTACGAACAGGCCGAATGGGTCGCTTATGAATTAAAGAAAGAAAATCTAAAGAATAATGATTTCAAAAGACCCTATTTTATTGAGGATAATAAGGTTTCTACTGGTTCAGCCGATTGGAGAAATTATAAAAAATCAGGTTACGACAAGGGGCATTTAGTCCCTGCAGCTGATATGGAATTGAACCTAGATAGCTATAATGATACTTTTTTAACATCAAATATTTCTCCGCAAGATCATGAATTTAATGCAGGTATTTGGAATCGATTGGAGCAGAAGGTGCGATTTTGGGCTGAAAAGTACAATGGAGTTTACGTTGTAACCGGAGGTGTTTTAGAACCATCATTGCAAACCATTGGTAAAGATCATGTCGCAGTGCCTAAGGAATTTTATAAAATTATTTTATATCCATCAGGTAGTAACTATAAAATGATTGCTTTTTTAATTCCAAATAAGGCTAGTAACAAAGCTTTGTTTGATTATGCTGTTCCAGTAGATGTAATCGAAAAAAAGACGGGTATAGACTTCTTTCCAGCACTTGATGATGCTATTGAAAATAAACTAGAGAAAGAGGTAGATAAGCACCCTTGGTTTATTAGGTAGGTCGAAACCTACCATTCGTTTACCTTGTTGGCATCCATCTTTAAAAAGATAAATAACAAGATTGTGAATCCCCATAATCCTGATCCTCCATAGGAGAAAAATGGTAATGGCACACCTATAGTTGGGAATATACCAATCACCATCGCAATATTTACAAAAAAGTGAGTAAATAAAATACCGGCTACGCAATAGCCATATACGCGACTAAACTTTGTTTTTTGCCTTTCTGCAAGGTAAATTATTCTTAATAATAAAGTTACAAATAAGCCAATAACGATAATGGATCCAACAAAACCCCACTCCTCTCCAACAGTGGTAAAGATGTAATCGGTATGTTGTTCCGGCACAAATCCACCTTTAGTTTGTGTTCCTTCCAAGAAGCCTTTTCCGAACCATCCTCCTGATCCAATAGCGATTTCTGATTGATTGGTGTTGTATCCAATTCCTTTTAAATCAACTGTTTTCCCAAGAAGAATATTGAAACGGTCACGATGATGCTGTTTGAAGACATTCTCAAAAACGTAGTTTACAGACAGTACGAATCCAGAAATTAAAACGAGTAGTATTCCACTTAAAACAAGGTTTCTATCCGCTAGTCTTGATTTATAATGAACTAGTAACAAAACGATTAGTGCAATCAGAATTACGTATTGAGGTTCAATTAATAAGGTTAATACGAACAACGTGATGGCAATAAATCCAGTCCAAATATACCAAGAAGGCAAACCTTCACGATACAGAACGATCAAAAATATACTGTAGATCAATGCGCTTCCTGGATCGGGCTGAGGTAATATGAGTAAGACAGGTAAAAATACAATTGCCAAAGCTTGTATTTGTCTATTAACGTCTTTTAAATTAATTTGTGAGTCACTTAGATATTTAGATAGTGCTAAGGCTGTAGCTGCTTTTGCAAATTCCGAAGGTTGTATTGTGAAACTACCAATCGCGTACCAGCATCTTTGTCCCGCGATTGTTTTTCCAAAAAGGAATAAGCCTGCAAGTGTCAGTAAAGAGATTCCAAATATAATAGTAGCGTATTTTTCATAAAATTTGCTATCTACTGCAACAATGATAAATATTAATGGAATCGTTAGCAATATGAAAATAAATTGTTTTTCATAAGTGCCCTCCAGAGAGGATAACGAGGAGGAGTAGATGTTCAACCAACCCATTAAAACGAGAAGGCTGTAAATGATGACACAACTCCAGTCAATATTTTTCTTTATGCTTTGGTTTTTCATTGGAGTATTTGATTAGTTCTCTTTAGTGGTGTCAATTACGGTGCTAGTTCTCAATTTGGTTGGAGTCGTTTTTTTGATCGTATCTTTTGGCGTTGTTTCAATTGCACTTGCCTCTTTCATACCTCCTAATTTAGCGTAGCGATCTCTTAAACTTCTTTCTAAGATTCTTTTTTCTAAATCAGTTCGGGTAATTTTTTTACGTAGGTATTTTTCGATCATTAAACTCGCAATCGGACCTGCAATTGTCGCACCGTATCCTCCGTTTTCTACTAAAATAGCAATAGCAATCTTCGGATTGTCTTTTGGTGCAAAAGCTACAAATATAGAGTGATCTTCTAGTTTAGTTCTGACTCCATTGATTTTGGCAAAGTTTTCAGCGGTACCTGTTTTACCGCAAATATCGATTCCTTCTACTCTTAAAGCACTAGCGGTACCAAAGTTGTAGACATCAAATAAACCACTAATCATGGGTTTGAAATATTTTTTGTCGATCGTAGTTTCATGTTTTACAGTAAACTTAGGATCGATTTTTCCTCCTTTAATCTTTTTGATGATATGAGGAGTGTAGTAATATCCTTGATTAGCTACTGTTGCCATCATATTAGCTAATTGAATTGGAGTCATTAAAACTTCTCCTTGACCAATGGCATTAGATACAATTGTTGTGCTTCTCCATCCGCCGTTAGGATATATTTTTTTATAGGTCTTAGAAGAAGGAACATTTCCTCTTTTTCCCGTTGGCAAATCATAGCCCATGAAGTCACCTAATCCAAAACTTTTTACGTGATTGCTCCATACATCAACCGCATATCCTGGTTTTGAATATTTATTGATGGTTCGCATGTACACTTGCGCAAAATAAGTGTTGCACGAATTGTAAATTCCGTTATGTAAGGTATGCGGTCCAAAGCCGTGACATTTCATAAAGCGACCTCGAGCATAGCTAAATCCGTGGTGGCACATAAATGTCGTTTGTTCATCAACCACACCTTCTTGCAGTCCTATTAGACCTGTTAAAATTTTAAAGGGCGATCCCGGAGGATACTCTGCTAATAATCCTCTGTCGTATAGCGGTTTTGCAATTGAGTCGCGGTACAATAAGGTATAGTTTTTAGAGCGTTGTCTTCCCACTAAAATCGAAGGATCATAAGAAGGTGCAGTTACAAGTGCTAAAATCTCGCCCGTTCTTGGTTCGATGGCTACAATTCCGCCTCGTTTGTTAATCATCAACTGCTCACCATATCGCTGTAATTCGGCATCTAAAGTTAAGTTGATGTCTTCTCCTTGCACTGCAATGGTATCGTATTTCCCTTCTTTATACGAACCGATTTCTCTATTGTATTTGTCTTTTTGGATGTATTTAACTCCTTTTATTCCGCGTAAAATTTCCTCATAACTTTCTTCGACACCTTGGCGTCCAATCAAGTCTCCGCTGTTATAGTAAGGGTTTTTAGCGATAAGTTTGTCGTTTACTTGAGTAATGAATCCAAAAACATTGGCTCCAAAATCTACTTCATAATCACGTAAAGAACGTTTTTGAAAATAGAATCCCTCAAATTTTCTTATTTTTTCTTGAAATGCAGCAAATTCACTTTTGTTTAATTGTGGTAAAAAAACTGATGGAAGTCTTGGACTGTAAACTTTTGCTTTTGCTATTTTTTTGATGTAATCCTCCTTGGTGATATTTAGTAACTGACAAAATTCTAGCGTATCTATGTTTTTTAGGTCTTTGGGGATAACCATGATATCATAAGATGCTTGATTGGCAACTAGTAGTTTACCGTTTCTGTCGTAAATGTATCCTCGTTCAGGGTAATCATACTGTACTTTTATAGCATTGTTCTCCGATTTTAATTTGAAGGTATCATCGACAACTTGCAAATAAAAAATGCGAATAAGTAGCAAAGATGCTGCAATAATAATCAAAGAAGGCAGCAGAAGTTTTCTCATCTTTTGTTAGGCTTAATAAGGTATATTATAATTATACAACTAATGATTGTGAATACGGCGCTTAAAAGTGCTCGTATTAAAATATCCCAAAAGAAACTAATTTGAAAGGCTTCTAGGAGGAAAAGAATAAAATGATGACTGACAACTGAAAGCAGAATAAATGAAAATCGTTCAGGTGTTAGTACATCATTAAGTTTGATAGTTTGGTATTCATAACTAATTCCAAAGGAGAATTTAAAAATAGAAGGGCGCACGTAGGCTAATATTAAACAAGCTGTTGCATGGATTCCTCCTGAGTTTAAAAAAATATCCATAATTAATCCCAATGAAAAACTAGCTAAAAGTAATCCTGATT
This sequence comes from Flavobacterium sp., assembly GCF_029242675.1. Lineage (GTDB taxonomy): Bacteria > Bacteroidota > Bacteroidia > Flavobacteriales > Flavobacteriaceae > Flavobacterium. The sequence goes on along the minus strand of NZ_JAQWTM010000084.1, from coordinate 21,356 downwards.
TGTTTCCGTTTACAGGATATAGTATGATAAATAATAGATAAGGTAAGGGCATTATAAAGCCCAAAAATGTCATATTATTAAAGATAACAATTTGAACGGCCAATAACAAAATAAACCGAAAAATATTGGATAACAACGTGCTATTCATCTGTGTTTCGTTTTTCTAAGTTAAGAAGCTCTTCGCGGTTTTTACTTTTTAGTATGTACACATGACCTAAGTTTGTCATGTCATTAAAGAGTTTTACGGTAATGGTATAGTAATGTGTTTGGTCATCTATTTCTACCTTATCAATCGTTCCAATGTTTATGTTCTCTGGAAATATTGCGGACTGTGCTCCAGTAACTATAGTGTCACCTTTTCTAATAGCCGCAAGTCTAGGTACGTCAACTAATTGCGCAAAACCAGTGCTCTTTCCATTCCAAATCAAAGAACCAAAGTGATTTGATTTTTTAATTTTAGCATTAATCCGAGATTTAACATTTAAAATACTGAGTACGGTTGCAAACTGAGGGGATGTGTTATCTACAATCCCAACGATGCCTAGGTCATTAATAACTCCCATATCTTGTTTAACCCCGTCATTAGAGCCAGAATTAAGGGTTAGGAAATTTTCATGAACATTGTAGGAGTTGCGTATAACTTTTGATACTAGAACATCATCAGCAGGAATTCCTTTGATTGAATCCATTCGCTTCAAATAAGAGGTGTCTTTGGTATTAAATAAAATGCTTTTCAATCGAGCGTTTTCAAGAGCTAATGCTTCGTTTTCGGTTCTTAGATTCAAATATTCACTAACATCGTTTATCTGTTGATACACTCCGCCGCTTAAAAAATTAGCCGAACTAATCATTTTACTCCTATGAAAAGAATGCGATTGGATTGTAAGTAAAAACGAAATGCATAATAACAGCAAAAACAGTAATCTATTACTGTTTTTGAATATGAAATTAAATATTTGCTGCATTCTCTTTTTTGATTTATTTTATCTTGATTATTAATAAGTCTTTGATTTAGTTGTGTTTAAAATTAAGGGGAAGTAATATTATTGGTGTAGTTTCTTATTTTATCAAGATACTTTTAAATTTTCCAATGTTTTTAAGTGCCATTCCAGTACCACGAACAACGGCTCTTAATGGATCCTCAGCAATGTACACAGGAAGATCTGTTTTCTGAGATATACGTCTGTCCAAACCTCTTAACATAGATCCTCCACCAGAAAGATAAATTCCAGTGTTGTATATATCTGCTGCTAATTCTGGTGGAGTTTGTGATAGGGTTTCCATTACAGCATCTTCGATACGTTGAATTGATTTGTCTAATGCTTTTGCTATTTCTCTGTATGAAACATCTACTTGCTTAGGTTTCCCAGTAAGTAAATCTCTTCCTTGTACTGACATGTCTTCAGGAGCTTCTTCTAGATCTTCGATTGCGGCGCCTATTTGAATTTTTATTTTCTCTGCAGTGCTTTCTCCAACAAATAAATTGTGCTGCGTACGCATGTAGTACACGATATCATTTGTGAAAACATCACCAGCGATTTTCACTGATTTATCACACACAATTCCACCTAATGCAATTACGGCAATTTCAGTTGTTCCACCACCTATATCAACAATCATGTTTCCTTTTGGTTGCATAATATCGATTCCTATACCAATTGCTGCAGCCATAGGTTCATGAATTAAGTATACTTCTTTTCCATTTACTCTCTCACATGATTCTTTTACCGCTCTCATTTCTACTTCAGTAATACCAGAAGGGATACAAACTACCATACGTAGGGCAGGAGTAAACATTCTTTTTTTCAAAGCAGGAATGCTTTTGATAAACATACTGATCATTTTTTCAGAAGCATCAAAGTCAGCAATTACACCATCTTTTAAAGGCCTTATGGTCTTGATGTTTTCATGTGTCTTACCCTGCATTAAGTTAGCTTCTTTACCAACAGCAATGATTTTACCTGAAATTCTATCTCGGGCAACTATTGAAGGGCTGTCAATGACTACTTTATCATTGTGAATGATTAAAGTGTTAGCGGTACCAAGATCTATCGCAATATCCTCGGTCATGAAATCAAAAAATCCCATATGTTTTTTAGGGGTTTAAAAGTTATAAAATAAGTGCCAACAAAGTTAAACAAATTAATGTTTAAAATGACGGGTTCCTGTAAATACCATTGCAAGTTTATTTTCATTGCAATAATCGATGCTCAATTGGTCTTTTATAGATCCACCTGGTTGTATTACTGCGGTTATACCTGCTTCTTTTGCTAGTTGAACACAATCAGGAAAGGGAAAAAATGCATCACTTGCCATTGATGCTCCTTTTAAGTCAAATCCAAAAGCTTTTGCTTTTTCAACTGCTTGTACTAATGCATCAACTCGCGAAGTTTGACCAGTTCCGGATGAGATAAGCGTTCCGTTTTTTGCGAAGACAATGGTGTTTGACTTTGTGTTTTTACACACTTTGGACGCAAAAATTAGGTCTTCAATTTCTTGTTCAGTAGGACTTGTTGTTGTAACGGTTTTTAAATCGGCTTTATTGTCTGTTACTGTGTTTCTTTCTTGAATTAAAAGGCCATTCAGGCAAGTACGAACCTGTTTGTTAGGTAGTTCGACTTCGTTTTGTATTAGTATAATTCTGTTTTTCTTTTCTTCTAATATCGCAATTGCTTTTTCTTCGTATTTTGGAGCGATTACCACTTCACAAAATAATTTATTGATTTCTAAAGCTGTGGCTACATCAATTGTAGTGTTTGAAATCAATACACCACCAAAAGCAGAAGTAGGATCACAAGCTAGGGCAGCTACGTACGCTTCGCTAATTGTTTTTCTTGAAGCTAAACCACAAGCGTTGTTGTGCTTTAATATGGCAAATGTTGGACCGTCATTTTTGAATTCATTAATCAAGTGAACAGCTGCATCAACATCTAGTAAGTTGTTGTATGATAATTCTTTTCCATGGATTTTGTTGAACATAGCATCAAATTTTCCAAAGAAAAATCCTTTTTGATGTGGGTTTTCGCCGTAACGAAGTACTTGGCCTTCAGCAATACTTGCTTTATATACCGTTTCATCAGTATTAAAGTAATTAAAGATGGCTGTGTCATAATGAGAAGAAACATGAAAAGCTTTGGTTGCAAAAAGTTTTCTATCTTCAAGAGTAGTTGCTCCGTTTTGTGCGGTTATGATTTCAAGTAGGCTACTGTATTCGTTTACCGAAGCCACTATAACGGTGTCTTTAAAGTTTTTGGCAGCAGCGCGGATTAATGAAATTCCACCAATATCAATTTTTTCGATGATGTCAGCTTCAGTAGCACCGGATGCCACTGTTTTTTCGAAAGGATATAAATCAACGATTACTAAATCAATTTGAGGAATATTGAATTCTTCCATTTGTTGTACATCGCTTGGATTGTCTTGGCGGTTTAGTATTCCTCCAAAAACTTTGGGATGTAATGTTTTAACGCGTCCTCCAAGAATAGAAGGATATGAAGTTACGTCTTCAACTGGAATAACAGGTATTCCTAGGTTTTTTATAAATTCTTCCGTTCCTCCTGTAGAATAAAGTGTAACATTTTGACTGTTTAGTAGTCTTACAATTGGTTCAAGACCTTCTTTAGAAAAAACTGAAATTAATGCAGATTGAATTGTTTTAGTTGTGCTCATGTGTAGTTATAGTTATGAAGTGCAAAAATAGTTTTTTAAAGTTAAAATTGAGCTATTAGAAAAAGAGATAATTTAGAAATATTCGGTTTTTTGTAAGAATAAATCTGAATTATAATTTGCTTTTAAAACTAATATCGAAGCCGTTAGGTTTTTGAACAATATTTATTGAATTTTACAATAACCCATATCAATATTTTATGATACTATATTTTCGATTATTGAAAGAGAGTTTTACGTTTGCTATGAATGCCTTGCGTAACAATAAATTAAGAACTTTACTGTCCTTGCTTGGGGTAACTATCGGGATTTTTTCAATCATTGCCGTTCTTGCTGCTGTTGATTCGTTAGATCAAAAAATCACTAAGGATTTAAGTTCATTAGATAAAAACACCATTTACTTAATGAAATTTTCATTTGGACCATCAGAAATTCCGCAATGGAAAAGAGAACAGTTTCCTAATGTGCAGTATGATGAGTATACCTACTTGAAAGGTGCAATGACAAATACGAAGCAATTGGCTTTTCAAATTTTTACTAAAAGAGAATCAATTAAGTACGATTCCAATGTGGTTTCAGATGTAAATATGGTTCCAGTATCCTATGAGTTCATCGATATTCAAGGACTTGAATTTGAAAAAGGTCGATTCTATAACGAATCAGAAGCTAACTCAGGAGCTAAGGTTATCGTTTTAGGAAATGAAATTGCTAATTCGTTATTTGACGGCATCGATCCTATTGGTAAAAGTGTTCGTGTTTATGGACAAAAGTTAACCGTTATTGGTGTTTTGAAAAAGGCTGGAGCAGGGCTTTTTGGTGATAGTGATGATACTTCAGCTTATTTGCCAGTAAACTTCATCCGTCAATCGTTTGGAGATAACAACACGTCTCTGACTAATGTTATTGTTTTTAAACCCAATAGTGGTGTAGATATGGAGGCTTATAAAGAAGAGATTTCCCAAAAGCTAAGAATGTATAGAGGAGTAAAAGCAGGTGAGATTGATAATTTCTTTATTAATGTTTTCTCAGGTTTTACCGATCTAATTGATGGAATAATATTAAATATGAAATTTGGTGGATGGATGATTAGTGGTTTTTCACTTTTGGTTGGTGGTTTTGGAATCGCTAACATCATGTTTGTTTCGGTAAAAGAGCGAACTAATTTAATTGGTATTCAAAAGTCATTAGGGGCAAAAAATAGGTTTATTTTATTTCAATTCTTGTTTGAGGCAATTATATTATCAGTTATTGGTGGGGTAATCGGACTGTTTTTAGTTTGGATAATAGCTTTTGTCTTAACTAAGGCACTAGACTTTGAATTTATACTCGGAATGGGTAATATTCTTTTAGGAACAAGTTTAGCTGCTTTAATTGGTTTGATTTCGGGTATTTTACCTGCTATTACTGCATCAAAATTAGATCCTGTTGAAGCAATTAGAACGGGGATGTAATATATAATCGACTTTTGTTGCAAAACAAATTGACTTTTTAAGTTTTTAGCTTAATATTCAAGCATAAAAAAGCCCAAGATACTTCTTGGGCTTTTTATATGGTATAAAAGTACTAATTATCTAACATCGTTATTTTGAATCAAATCGATGTACAAGTTAATTTTGTCCTTCAATTCTTTTCTTGGTGTAATAAAATCTAAGAAACCGTGCTCCAATAAAAATTCTGATGTTTGAAAACCTTCTGGTAAATCATTTCCAGTAGTGTCTTTAACAACTCTAGGCCCAGCAAAGCCAATTAACGCACCAGGTTCAGCGATATTGATATCTCCTAACATGGCATAAGAGGCTGTTGTTCCACCTGTTGTTGGATCAGTACATAAAGAGATATAAGGTAATTTAGCTTCAGCTAACTGCGCTAACTTAACAGAAGTTTTTGCTAACTGCATTAAAGAGTAAGCGGCTTCCATCATACGAGCTCCACCTGATTTTGAAATCATTACAAACGGAAGTTTGTGCTTGATTGCATGATCAATTCCTCTAGCAATTTTTTCTCCAACTACCGCTCCCATCGAACCACCAATAAAGGCGAAATCCATGCAGCAAATCACTACATCTTTTCCTTTGGATTTACCAACAGCTGTTCGCACTGCGTCTTTTAATTTGGTCTTCTCCATTACATCTTTCAAACGGTCTGCATACTTTTTAGTATCAACAAAATGCAAAGGATCTTTCGAGGTTAGGTTTTTGTCCAACTCTTTAAATTCGTTGTTGTCAAACAAAATTTCAAAATAAGTACTACTTCCAATTCTAACGTGAAAACCGTCCTCAGGACTTACAAATAAATTGCGTTCTAGTTCGTCAGCATCGATAATTTTACCTGTTGGAGATTTGTACCAAAGTCCCTTAGGAACGTCCATCTTGTCTTCGGTAGCAGTCGTAATTCCTTTTTCTTTTCTTTTAAACCAAGCCATTTTTCTAGTATTCAGTGTTCAGTAATCAATTGTTTAGTGTTTGTAATTAGTTGAAGTGTTCAGTGTAAATGATTTAAACTGTCTACTAGAAACTGCCTACTGTACACTATTTTATAATGTATTCACGTTGTTCAAGTCGGCAAACGCTTGCTCTAATCTAGTATTAAAAGTGATTTCGCTTTCACGCAACCATTTTCTTGGGTCGTAATATTTTTTGTTAGGCACATCAGCACCATCTGGGTTTCCAATTTGAGTTTTTAAGTACTCAAGATTTTTAACCATATAATCACGAATACCTTCTGTAAAAGCAAATTGTAAATCCGTGTCAATATTCATTTTTATTACTCCGTAGCTAATTCCTTCTCTAATTTCTTCAAGTGTAGATCCTGATCCTCCATGGAAAACAAAATCAACTGGATTGTGTCCTGTGTTGAATTTATTTTGAACGTAATCTTGAGAGTTTTTTAGGATTTTCGGAGTCAATTTTACGTTTCCTGGTTTGTACACGCCATGTACATTTCCAAAAGCAGCTGCAATTGTAAATTTTGGGCTTATTTTAGAAAGTTCTTCGTATGCATACGATACTTCTTCAGGTTGCGTGTATAATTTTGAACTGTCAACATCAGAGTTGTCTACACCATCTTCTTCACCACCTGTAATTCCAAGTTCGATTTCTAAGGTCATTCCCATTTTACTCATACGCTCCAAATATCCTTTGCAAATTTCGATATTTTCTTCGATTGGCTCTTCTGATAAGTCGATCATGTGAGAGCTAAAAAGTGGTTTTCCTGTAGCAGCGAAATGTTTTTCAGAGGCATCTAATAAACCGTCGATCCAAGGTAGTAATTTCTTAGCACAGTGATCAGTATGTAGTATTACAGTAGCTCCGTAGGCTTCTGCCAATGTATGAATGTGTAGGGCACCTGCGATTCCTCCAGCTATAGCTGCTTTTTCGTTTTCGTTAGACAATCCTTTTCCAGCGTTGAATTGTGCTCCTCCATTAGAAAATTGAATAATAACTGGTGCGTTTAACTTTGCTGCTGTTTCTAACACAGCGTTTACCGTATTAGATCCTGTTACATTTACTGCAGGTAGTGCAAAGCCTTTTTCTTTTGCATAATTAAAAATTTCCTGTACTTGATCTCCTGTGGCAACGCCCGGTTTGATATTGTGTCCCATTTTAATTTTTTTTAGTTGGTTCTTTTGTTTTTAGTTTCAGACAGCAAAAATAGGAATTAATTAGCATTAGAAAGGGTAATTTATTCCAAAATTTAAAACTGTGTTCGCAAAGTTGTACTGCCTAAACCATTTTTTTCCCGATTCATTGGCAGGATCATACGTTTTAAATCCAAAGTCAAATCGGACCACTAAAAAGGTCAAATCATACCGCAATCCAAATCCGGAACCAAGCGCTAAGTCTTTTAAACTACTAAATCCATTGAATGTTGATTTTGGATCCGTGACATTATCGCTAACGTTCCAAATATTACCCGCATCAGCAAATAAAGCCCCTTTTAGATCGCCAAATAATCGAAAGCGGAATTCCGAACTAAAAGCAATTTTCATATTAGCCTCGTTGAAATCATTTAGAGCTCCACTGCTTCCAGGTCCTAAACTGTAAGGTTGCCATGCGCGATTATCATTAGATCCACCTGAGAAATAACTTCGAGAAAAGGGTATATTATCAGAATTCCCGAAAGGAATTGCAATTCCAAAAAAGCTGCGTATCGCCAGAACTTTTTCCTTAGAAAGATCCCAATGTTTAATGTAGTCAAACTCAGTTTTAATATATTCCGAATATTCTAAATTGAATATTTCTCGATTCCCATTTGCATTTACAGATTGATTGGAAACATTAGCTATAAGTGAAAGTAGGGATCCAGCAGACTCAATTTTGGTTTTAAATTGATAGAATGACTTGTCTTGTAAATCCTTTTTGGTGGTTTTCGTAAAAGAAAAGCTTGTAGCTAATATGAAGTCATTCTCCGTCAATCGTATTCTTCTTTCCTCAATACTTTTTACGGACTGATACTCATCATCTCCTGATGTTAATGCTGTGGCATTGTTGAGTACGGCATTAGTGAACCCTGTCGTTCCTGATTGAATAATTAAGTTTCTATCAGTAGTATTGTCAAAATAATTGTTGTTCGTGTTGAATGTTTTTCCAATAGCATTTAAGGCATCGTACGAAGATCGATACACATTAAAATAATTATTTGGATTTAGGTTGCGTACGAATTGAGCATTAAGTAGGTCAAATCGAGCGGTATTGTTCTTTTTTGGATTCCAATTGTAAGAGATCGCACCTGTAAAATTTTCTTTGTCGAGACCTATGTTTGTTTGTCTTGCAATACCCAATGAAATTACTGATGAAGGAATCATACTCTTTGGAATGATTTTTTCGGTAGAGAAAGGCAGAAAAATTCTTGGTATATTTAAGGACAAGTCTACCCCGTATTCTGAAACATTAAAAAATTGATTGTTTGGATTGGCTAAATCTTTAGACGAACCTATATTAGCTCTTCCGGATAGTTGCAACGTTTCGGCACCATTGAAAACATTACGTACGGTCATGGAGGGACTAAAAGCGATTCCAATATCTTGAATGTTCGAGTGCGTTATGTCAAAAGAGGCTCCAAAACTATATTTTTTGCGGGGCGTTAAATAAATTTTAGCAATTAAGGAGCTGGCGGTTGAATCTCGACTATCGACCTCGTATTTAATTGTAGGGTAATTAAAAATTTTAAGATTATTTAAATACCTGCTCGTTAACACCGTTTTGTTGTCGGCAAATAAACTTCCTTTGCTAATAAATATAGCATCAGTAATGGCAGCAGGCTTGTATTTTAATTTGCTGTGGCTGTACAAATTAAAGTTCTTGTAACTTAGGCTATCTGTAATGCGTTGCGACTCTTTGTTCGAATTGTAATCAGTGTATATGTTTACGTCACTTATGGTATACAATTTAAAAGGAGTTGTTCGAGTGGAATCTTTGTCTTGGTAGGAATAATCATTAATGATTAAATTGACATCAGCCTTCTTTTTTTTACCAATAGTATCGATGTCAAAATTAACATAAGTGGGTTGGAAATAATAAGCTCCATTATTTCTAAATTGCGTCGCGATTCGTGTTCGCTCTTCTTCAAAATCTATAGTCCTATATTGATGCCCTGATTTCAAGGCCGAACTTTCTTTTTTAGATTGGAACAAGGAATCTAAAGCGGGTGTTGTAATTGTTGCTTTAATGGTATCCAGTAAATAAGCCGCTCCCGTGTTAACTAGATATTTTACAGCAGCTCGTTTAGGACTTGTTGTGTCTACTGAAGCTTTTGTGGCAACATCAAAATAGCCATCATTAAAGTAATAGTATTTAAGTCGCAGTAGTGATTTTGTAGTTTTTGCACTATCAATAATGACCGGAGGTTCGCCTGTTCTTTTTAAAAAGTCGTGAATGCCGTGGTACCAGAATGATTTTCCTAAACGGTCTACTTGTTTCGCTGATAACCACTTCGATTTTCTTTCATATTTACCTGGATTTTTGTCGAATTTAGCTTGATAAGTGGAATCCGGATTTAAATTGGCCAAGTTGTACAAATGAAGACGTAATTTGTATCCTAAAAATAAACTACTGTTTGGTTTTTGATACAGTTGATTAAATACGATTTCATCGTTGATTTTCTTGTCATTAACTAGAATTTCATTTTTAGTAAGAAGTCTTTTTTCGGCAGGGACTCTTTTTTCAGCGTCACATGCAGATATAATTATCCCTATTAGAATAAATAATGATATTTTTGTTAAGATTTTTTTCAAGTGTTCCAAAATATTTAATTCAAAAGTACATATTTTTATGGTTAGTAAAAACCAAATAAAACTAATAACTAGTTTACAGCAAAAAAAGTATCGCATTGCCAATCAAATGTTTTTTGCCGAAGGCATAAAAGTGATTCAGGAATTGGTACTATCTAACTTTGAGCTGATTCATTTGTACACTACCGAGAACGACTTTCCATCTGTTTCAAGTGATAAAAAAACAATAATCGATCAGGCTGATCTAAAAAAGATAACGGCTTTGGCTACCCCAAATACTTGCTTGGCAATTTTTAAGATGGGTAGTGAAAAACCGCTATCAAATACTGGTTTAATCGTAGCGCTAGATTCGATTAGAGATCCGGGAAACATGGGTACTATTTTACGCCTTTGTGACTGGTTTGGTATTCAACAAATAGTATGTTCAAAGGAAACGGTAGATGTTTACAATCCAAAAGTTGTACAAGCCACTATGGGATCTATTTCTCGGGTCAACGTAAGCTATTTAGATTTAAAAGACTATTTAGAAACAGCTAAATTAGAGGTGTTTGGTACCTTTATGGACGGCGAAACTATATACAAAACTACCTTACCTAAAGAAGGTATCATCGTAATGGGTAATGAAGCGAATGGAATTTCAAAAGAGATTGAAGCGATTGTGAGTCACCGTTTATCTATACCTCGCTTTGGCTCCATTCAAAAGACTGAAAGTTTAAATGTAGCCACCGCCACCGCAATTGTGTTGAGTGAATTTAAGAGAGCTTCCTTGTAATTACTTTCTGGAAAGTGAAATTAATGAAAGGTGAAATTGATTAAAATCGCTCTTGATTTTAGGGATTGAATGTTTCCAGTCCAAGGGCTGTTTGGGTCGTTATCTCGTATTAATTCATCATTAATTCCTATCAAACCTCGAATAGAAGGAGAGAAAATAAAGTATTCTGAAAAAATGTCGATTCCCAAGCCAACTTCATAATTAGTAGTCCAAGGTTTTACCCTAAATCGTTGTTGGGAGTTGTCGTCTATCGATTTAGAATTGCTAGATAAGTTTAATGTTGCCGAAACTCCGCCAACGAGGTAAGGCCTAATGTTACCCGTTCGTAAAGAAGAGAATTTTAGTAAAAGCGGAAAATGGATATAAGTACTATTCACCTCTCTAATTCGGTCAATTTCTCTTGAAAAATTGGGGTAGTTCAAATCTCTTTTTGTATAGTACAATCCCGGCTCAAAACGCAGATTAATATATTCTTGCAGTTTTAAATCTCCCACAATTCCAACGTTGAAACCTGTTGATTTTTTGGTTTGAATGTCCGGTCCTACAGTTTTATAATCTATTTTAAAATCAAAGGAGTTAAAGCCAAGGTAGTATCCAAAATACACTTTTTGTTTTTGAAAATTTTCTAAATTAACGATCGGATCCTTGCTGAACATGCCTTTTGTTTGACCATATCCGAAACTGCAGAGTAGTAGAACTAAAAAGACTGCTATTTTTTTCATTTTTGCGAAAGCTTTGTTTATTTTTTTGATGCAATATATATGGTGGCGACACCAAGCGTTTGTGGCATAGCAACTACATCTATAAACCCAACTTTTCTTAAAATATTGTTCAACGTCTCACCATAAGGAAATGCTGCAGCAGATTCGGATAGGTAACCGTAGGCCGCATTGTCTTTTGAAAACAGCTTACCAATTAGGGGAAGAATGTTTTTACTGTAAAACTGATACCCTTGTTTGTATGGAGTTTTATCCGGTACTGAGGTTTCTAAAATCACAAAAACACCCTCTGGCTTTAATACTCTTAGAATTTCGGTAAGTCCTTTTTCTAGATTTTCAAAGTTTCTTACTCCAAATGCAACAGTTACTGCATCGAAATAATCAGTATCAAAAGGCATGTTTTCAGAGTCACCTAAAACCATTTCTATCGTTTTTGATAAGTTCTTATCGGCTATTTTCTTAACACCAACCTCTAGCATACCTGCTGAAATATCTAACCCAATAATTTTTGGTGCTTTGGTTTCAGCCATTAATATAGCTAAATCTCCTGTTCCCGTAGCGATGTCTAAAATGGTTTTAGGTTTCGCATCGTTAACTATTTTGAGTACTTTTTTACGCCATTTGATGTCTATTCCAAATGAAATAACACGATTTAAATTATCATAATTTCCAGAAATAGTGTCAAACATTTGAGCAACTTGCTCTTTTTTTCCTAATCCTGAGTCTTTATATGGAGTAATATTTTTTGACATTTTTTATTTTTTTACAAAGATACTATAATCCAATATATTATTAAGCTAAAAGCGCTATTCACTACCAAAGCAATTTAAGGAAAAGTATCTAGGTAGTAATAATTGAAAATAAGAAAAATGAAAAATCACTAAAAGTGGGTATTGTGCATCTCTTTTATTATGTAGAATTTTACATAAATCAAAAAGTCAATGATTAATAGGGATTTAATGGGCCAAATCAAGTGGTTAGGTTTTGCGTTACTAATTTCACTTGTTCTGGTAACTAGTTTGGAAGGTACTGTTTTACAAAGCAGTTGCCTAAACTCAACGCGAAATACGTTCTTAGGATTAAATTTGTTTTTGGAAATTTTAATTTTCTTTGTCTTTAGTGCCTTTGTGGTATTTGGTATTAAAGGCTTCTTTGAGATGTACTCTCAAAAAACAGCAAATGCTATCATCTTTATCTCGGGGATATTGTTAGCATTTGTAATTCTCATTTTATGTTATCAAATAATGTTTCAAGAGTAGTTCGTTATTTCCCGTCATTGATTGATTTTGAATTAGAAAAAAAAACACCCTTGATTGGGTGTTTTTTTATTTGCGAACATAAGTTTGATAAGTGTAGTCGTATTGATGTTTGTCATCTTTTAAATGCCTCTCTGCTTGGTCTAACCTCCAGTCTTCTTCTTTTATTACAGGAAAAAAGGCATCGGCCTCAAAGGTTTCGTGGACTAAAGTTAGTTCAATTTTATCTGCCAAGGCTATTCCTAAAGTATAGATTTCACCTCCACCAATTATAAAAATGTCTTCTTCCTTAGGGCATGCAGCAAGAGCTTCTTTCATACTATTTACCACTATACAGCCTTCAGGAGCATAATCCTTTTGTCTGCTTATTACAATGTGGGTTCTGTTGGGTAAGGGTTTTGGAAAACTTTCAAATGTTTTTCGTCCCATTATAATATGATGACCAGAAGTTAAAGCTTTAAATCTTTTAAAGTCATTAGGTAAGTGCCAAACTAAATCATTGTTTTTGCCAAGCGCATTGTTTTCTGCGGCGGCTGCAATCATTATAATCATTTAATTGTTTTATTTAATAGTGGTTTCGTCTTCTACTTTTGCTTGTAATTCGGCTATTTTCTTTTTCTGTAAGTTGATCAAACGATCTAATTGTTCCCGCTCCCAATTTTTATTCATAAAGCGATCAGTGATAAAAACTTTTATAAAGTGCAATAGAAAAATAAAAAACCAGATAGTGATTATCCATATATACCAATTGGTTTCAGGATTAAAACTGAAAATTTTTGTAGCAATGAATAAAAATAAGCTGGCTAAAAAAAGCACGACGAAGTGAAAATATAATCTCTTTTTCTGTTTTAGCCTTTTTCGGGCATATTCATATAATTCGTGTTGGTCTTTTTCCATGGTTTGGTTTTTAGATTATAAAGATAAAATATAAATTGGAAAGTCGCTAAATGATAGTTGCGATATTTAGAGTGAAATAAATTTCTTTTTTAAATCCATAATTTTTCAGGGAAGTTTTTTAAGTATCGATTTAAATAGAGCAACAATTTTCGCATACTCTCAAAAGTGAAATGGATGCCTTGCGGTTTAATTTAATTTCTTTTACTTTGAATTATAAACCTATAAATTAAGCGGTTATGGCAATTAAAAAACAATTTGTAAAGACAAAACCAGTGTGCAAAGTAACTTTTTCAGTAGTTGCTAAAGAAGCTAAGTTAGCAGCGGTAGTTGGTGATTTTAATGGATGGAATCCTGAGGAAGGCGAACTTAATAAATTGAAAAACGGAACCTTTAAAGGTGTTTTTGATATCGATAAAGATGCTTCTTACGAGTTTAAATACCTTGTGGACGGCGCTTATGTAAACGAATCTGAAGCAGATGCTTACAAATACAATTCCTTTGCTGGTGCTGAAAACAGTGTTTTGGAATTATAGCACTAATTAAACGGCTACACTTCCTTTTATAGCATCGTGTGGTTCGTATCCAACGAGTGTAAAGTCTTCAAACTTAAAATCAAAAATATCCGTTATTTCTGGATTCAAGATCATTTTTGGTAATGGTTTTGGATTTCTAGATAGTTGTAATTCTAGTTGCTCAAAATGGTTGTTGTAAATATGTGCGTCACCAAAGGTGTGAATGAATTCACCAGGTTCGAAGCCGCAAACTTGGGCAATCATCATTGTTAACAAAGCATATGAAGCAATGTTAAAAGGAACACCTAAAAAGATGTCAGCGCTACGTTGGTACAACTGACAAGACAATTTGCCATCAGCAACATAAAATTGAAAGAATGCATGGCAAGGAGGCAAAGCAGCTTTATTGTTGGCTACATTTTCTTCAAACGATTTGCTGGTATCTGGCAGTACTGATGGATTCCATGCTGAAACAATCATACGGCGGCTATTAGGGTTGGTTTTTAGTTCGGTAATTAGATCTTTTATTTGATCAATTTCCTCACTATTCCAATTGCGCCATTGATGGCCGTAAACTGGTCCTAAGTCTCCATTGGAGTCGGCCCAAGCGTCCCAAATTTTCACACCGTTTTCTTGAAGGTAACCTGTGTTAGTATCTCCTTTTAAAAACCAAAGTAATTCATGAATAATAGATTTAAGGTGCAGTTTTTTGGTAGTTACCATAGGGAAACCTTCGCTTAAATCAAAACGCATTTGGTATCCAAATACACTTTTTGTTCCAGTTCCAGTGCGATCACCTTTTTGGCAACCGTTCTCCATAACGTGCTGTACTAAATCTAAATATTGTTTCATTTTTTAAGTATCAAGTTAATCGGTTTAGGGTTGTAACGATTGAATAGCTAACCGATTTTGAAATAAATTTTAGGATTCTCTCTTAGAAATTTCATCTCTAATTTGAGCTGCTTTCTCGTAGTCTTCTTGTGCTACGGCTTGCTCTAAAAGTTCGGTTAGTTCTTGTAAACTATGTTTAATGTAAATACGATCAGAATTGTGGTCGTCTTCTATTCCAAAGGTTTCAGGATTAGAAAGAATATCGTCAATATCTTGAGAATCTTTATCGCTATCCTGATTATTGGTCTTTAAGTAAATACCCGCTTTGTCCAAGATGTTTTTGTACGTAAAAATAGGAGCGCTAAATCGAAGTGCTAGTGCAATCGCATCTGATGTACGTGCATCGATAATTTCTTCTACATTATCACGCTCACAAATAATGCTAGAATAAAAAACACCATCAACTAATTTATGAATAATAACTTGTTTGACTACGATTTCAAAACGTTCGGCAAAATTCTTGAATAAGTCGTGCGTTAGAGGGCGAGGTGGTTTTATTTCTTTTTCTAAAGCGATGGCTATGGATTGCGCTTCGAATGCTCCAATTACGATAGGTAGCTTTCTTTCGCCATCGACTTCATTTAATATTAAAGCGTAGGCTCCGTTTTGTGTTTGGCTGTATGAAATTCCTTTTATAGATAATTTAACTAAGCTCATAATTGTTGTAATGAAAGGTAATAAATACCCTGTTTTGTTGATTTATTGTAGTTGTTAAATGGCGTACAATTTTAATGCAAAAATAGGACAAAAAAAACTGTCTGAAAACAAAGATACGATTATCTTGTTCTCAGACAGCTATTAATTAAATACAGAGGTTTAATTTATGATTGCTGACTTTTGAAAGCTTTCATTTTCTCTATTAATTGTGGTACAATTTCGAAGGCATCACCAACGATTCCGTAATCAGCCACTTTAAAAAACGGTGCTTCAGGATCAGAGTTGATTACTACTTTTACTTTAGACGAGTTGATACCTGCAATGTGCTGTATGGCTCCTGAGATTCCAATTGCAATATATAAGTTAGTAGCTACTGGTTTCCCTGTTTGTCCTACGTGTTCTCCGTGAGGTCTCCAACCTAAGTCAGATACTGGTTTAGAACAAGCAGTTGCTGCTCCCATAACGGTTGCTAGCTCTTCGATCATTCCCCAGTTTTCAGGTCCTTTTAGACCACGACCTGCAGATACTACAACTTCGGCATCAGCAATAGAAACTTTACCTGATACTTTCTCTACTGATTCTACTTTTACACCAAAGTCATTGTCACCAATAGTTGGACTAAAGTCTTCTTCAGTAGTTGAAGTTGGATTTTCAAAAATTCCGTAAGAGTTTTTAGCAAGACCTAATACTTTAACTTCTGTTTCGATTTCAGTAATATTGAAAGCTTTGTTTGAGAAAGCCGTTCTTTTTACTTGAAAAGGTGAAGTGCTTAAAGGAAGTCCTACTACATTAGAGGCATAACCTGCGTTAAGCCCAACAGCAGTAAGTGATGATAAGTAAATACTATCAGTAGTAGAAGAAAGTAAAACTAGTTTAGCACCTTCTTTTTCTGCTGCTTGCTTGATTACATCAGCATAAGCTTTAGCGGTAAAACCAGCTAATTTATCATTGCTAACTTTTAATACTTTATCTACTCCGTAAGTTGATAATTCAGAAACGTCTCCTGCATTGATTGTTAAAGCAGTAACGGTTGTTCCTAATGATTCAGCTACTTTTTTCGCATAAGAAGCTAATTCAAAAGCTACTTTCTTGAATTTCCCTTCAGCTGATTCTGCGTATATTAATATTGACATAATATTTTATTTTTTTAGTCTTAAAGTTTAAATGTCTAATGTCCGGCAGTAAATGGTATTTACTTTTCGACTTTCGACCTGTGGCTTATGACTGTTTATTAAATTACTTTAGCTTCGTTGTGTAGTAAGTTGATTAATTCATCCAAGTTGTCAGCATTAATCAGTTTTACTGCTGATTTTGGTGCTGGTTTTTCGAATTTCACCGCTTTTGTTGTTACAGATGCATCAACAGCTTCTATAACCGTTAAAGGTTTTGTACGAGCAGTCATGATTCCTCTCATGTTTGGGATGCGTAGGTCTTTTTCTTCTACTAATCCTTTTTGACCACCAATGATTAATGGTAATGAAGTAGAAACAGTTTCTTTACCACCATCGATTTCACGAACTGCAGTAGCAGCTGTTCCATCAACCGTTAGTTCAGTGCACGAGTTTAGGAAATTGTATCCTAAAATTCCAGCTACCATTCCCGGAACCATTCCACCATTATAGTCTAATGATTCTTTTCCTGCGATAATTAAATCGTATCCTCCGTTTTTAATTACTTCAGCTAATTGTTTTGCTACGAAGAAACCATCTGTTGGATTAGCGTTAATACGAATTGCTTCGTTAGCACCTATTGCAAGTGCTTTTCTTAAAGTTGGTTCGGTGTCAGGTCCACCAACATTTACAACAGTAACCGTTGCGCCTTGTTTTTCTTGGAACCAAATAGCACGTGTTAATCCAAATTCGTCATTAGGATTAATTACATATTGTACGCCATTAGTATCAAACTCTGAATCTCCATTAACAAAGTTAATTTTAGCGGTAGTATCAGGAACATGGCTTATGCAAACTAGTATTTTCATGATGTATATATTTAATTGTCATTCTTTTGTTTTACAAATTTAAAATAATAAATCGAATAATATACTATGCGTGCATAATATTTTTTTGTTAAACTATTACGATTTCGTAGCCCGGATAGGAACGGCATCCTTCTTGAGCCTTCTTTAGGCTCAAGAAGATAAAGTGAATAGCCGGAAAAAGCTCCTAGTAATTTTAGATAAAATTATGCTTGTAAATGGTTTTAAATATTTATTTTTGCTTTTCGAAAACTTGACTTACATAATATATATGAGAACGATACAATTTAGAGAGGCTATTTGCGAAGCGATGAGCGAAGAAATGCGTCAGGATGAGTCCATTTACTTAATGGGTGAAGAAGTTGCTGAATACAATGGTGCTTACAAGGCATCAAAAGGAATGCTTGCTGAGTTTGGAGCTAAAAGAGTGATTGATACTCCTATTGCTGAGCTTGGTTTTACGGGTATTGCTGTAGGTTCAGCCATGAACGGGAACCGTCCGATTGTGGAGTACATGACCTTCAACTTTTGTTTAGTTGGTATTGATCAAATTATAAATAATGCAGCTAAAATGCGTCAAATGACAGGTGGACAATTTAATGTTCCAATCGTTTTTCGTGGTCCAACTGCTTCGGCAGGACAATTAGGGGCAACACACTCTCAAGCTTTAGAAAACTGGTTTGCTAATACTCCGGGTCTAAAAGTGGTTGTTCCATCAACACCTTACGATGCTAAAGGTTTGTTGAAAGCCGCTATTCGTGATAATGATCCTGTAATTTTTATGGAATCAGAGCAAATGTATGGTGACAAAGGGGAAGTGCCAGATGGAGAATATACAATTCCGTTAGGTGTTGCTGATATCAAACGTGAAGGTACTGATGTAACCATCGTTTCGTTTGGTAAAATCATCAAAGAGGCTCACATTGCTGCTGAAGAGTTAGCGAAAGAAGGAATCTCATGCGAAATTATCGATTTAAGAACGGTACGTCCTATGGATTATGATGCAATTATTGCATCGGTTAAAAAAACAAACAGATTAGTTGTTCTTGAAGAAGCTTGGCCATTTGCTAGTGTTGCTTCGGAGATTACTTATATCGTTCAAGAGCGTGCATTTGATTTCTTAGATGCGCCAATACAAAGAATTACTACTGCTGATACACCAGCGCCATATTCTCCTGTTTTATTAAAGGAATGGTTGCCAAATGCTGATGATGTTATTAAGGCAGTAAAAAAGGTAATGTATAAATAATATATATTTTACTAGATACTATTGAAGCTTCATCTTACGTTAGTTCGATGAAGCTTTTTTTTAAATCAAATCCTATGAATAAGACGCTTTTATATTTTCTTTTATTAATGAGTTTTTCTTTTACCTCTTTGTTTGCACAAACAAAAGTAAGCGGAATCATCATTGATAAATTGAACCAACCAGTTCCGTATGCCAATGTGGTTTTTAAGGGTTCCAATGAAGGTGTTATGTCTAATGAAGACGGGCGCTTTTATTTGGAATCGAAAAATAATTACCAAGCCATAATTGTGACCTCAGTAGGTTTTTCAGATAAAGAACTTGTTTTGACCAAACTGGTAAATTATGATTTTAGAGTCCTTTTAAACGAGGCTGAAAGTTTGAAAGAGGTGGTAATTTTTACTGGAAAAACTTCTAAAAAGGATAATCCTGCACTTGAAATTTTGAGAAAAATTTGGGAACGCAAACGCAAGAATGGTTTGTCTCAATTCGATCAATACCAAATGGAAAAGTACGAGAAGGTAGAGTTTGATATGAATACCATTGATAGTGCTTTTATGAAAAGCAAGCTATTTAAAGGGATGGAATTTGTTTTTCAACATATTGATACTTCAGATGTAACTGGAAAAACCTATTTACCTATTTTCATCAATGAATCGTTGCTTGATGTGTACGGTGATAACAAGATTAAAAAGGTAAAGGAGAAATTAAAGGCAAACAAAAACTCGGGTTTTAGTAACAACCAGCAAATTTTATCTTTTGTAAAAGACTTGTATTCAGACTATGATATTTACAACAACCACCTTACTTTTTTTGATAAGAGTTTTACCAGTCCGTTGTCTAAAACTGGAATCGATGTCTACAACTATGTACTTCGAGACAGTGCTTATATCGATAAAAAGTGGTGTTACAATATCTTATTTTATCCTCGACGCAAAAACGAACTTACTTTTAAAGGGGATTTTTGGGTAAACGACAGCACATTTGCCATCAAGAAAATTAACATGGCCGTTACCAAAAGTGCTAATATTAACTGGGTAAAAGATATTTATATTGAGCAGGAGTTTGAAGTTCAAAACGATTCTGTTTTCTTGTTAACGAGAGATTATATGATGTCCGATTTTGCTTTTAACAAAAAGGAGGAGTCGAAAGGGATGTATGGCAAACGAACTACCTTGTATCAAAATCATCAGTTTAATATAGAGAAACCAGCTGCTTTTTATAAAGATGAGGTCAACTTTGTAGACAACGAAGTCTATAATAAAAGTGATGAATTTTGGGATGAAAACCGTTTCGAAAACCTGAATAAAGATGAAAAAGGTGTGTACCAAATGTTAGACACCTTGCAATCCGTGAAGAAGTTCAAGCAAATCTACAGTACGGTTACCATTTTAGGAAGTGGGTATGTTCCTATCGATAAGTTCGATTTTGGTCCTATTTTTTCCACTTTTGGTTACAACCAAGTAGAAGGAATTCGTTTGCGTGTAGGCGGAAGAACCTACTTTGGACGAAATGATCCATGGCGTATTCAAGGTTACACTGCTTATGGCTTTGATGATAATAAGTTTAAATACGGGCTTTCAGGAAAGTGGATGGTCGATAAGGAAAAGCGAATCATATTGTCTGCTGGAAATAGGAGAGATATAGAGCAAATAGGTGCTAGTTTAACGAGTACGAATGATGTACTTGGTAGGAGTTTCGCGTCCTCATCATTGTTCTCATCAGGTAGTAATGGTAAATTAACTAGTATTAATTTGACCAATGTAGGAATAGAGATTGAGCCGGTTAAAAATTTGACGTTTCAAACGGGATTTTCGTATCGCACATTGCAGTCGGCTTCAACAACTTTTAGTTTAGATTATTATACAGATGCGGCACAGACAATTACAAAAAGTGAGGTAAAGCAAGCTGAAATTAATTTTCAAGTAGAATTTACACCCAACCGCAAAACAAGTGGTTATGGTGTAGAGCGAGGGAATGTGGACAGCCCTTTTAGTCGCTTTTATGTTAATTACAGCCAAGGTTTTAAAGGGTTGCTAAATAGTGATTTTCAATACGAAAAGATTCAGTTGTATTATAAACAACCTATTGTTATCGGTCCGTTAGGTCGTTCGAATGTAATCGTCGAAGTAGGTAAAACCTTTGGTACAATACCACTAGGACTTATGAGTGTTATTCCCGGAAATCAAACGTATTTTACTATTGAAAACACCTTTAGCAACTTGAATTTTTACGAATTTGTTTCTGATCAATTTGCGACTTTGCAATGGGAACATAACTTTGGCGGACGCATATTTGGTAGAATTCCGTTTATGAGAAAACTGAATTGGAGGGAGATGATTGGTGTTCGATCGGTTTATGGAACGATCTCAGATGCTAATAGAGCCATTAATGCTTCGGGCTTGACCTATGTTGCTCCTGAGCGAGCGTACTGGGAGTACAGTGCTGGAGTTGGTAATATTTTTAAAGTACTTCGTCTTGATTTTGCATGGAGAGGAAATTACTTAAACAACCCCGATGCACAAAACTTCACTAT
>NZ_JAQWTM010000070.1 GCF_029242675.1 Flavobacterium sp. | reverse complement strand
CTTGGTCAAATGGATGTGAATGCAGCCTCACCATTAGTTTGGGAATTCTACGAAGAAACACTCAAAAAGCTAAGGGCTTATGGGTGTAATATACTTCGTCTAGACGCTTTTGCCTATTTGCATAAAATGGTTGGTGAAACTAATTTTTTCAATACAACGGGAACCTGGGACTATTTAGAGCGCATAAAAAAAATAGCGCAGGAAAACGAATTACTGCTACTGCCTGAAATCCATGCTGAATATGGCTTGCATTTGCATGACGAAGTAGCGAACAAAGGGTACACTATTTATGATTTTTTCTTACCTGGTTTGATGATTCATACAATTGAAACTCGTTCAAGTAAAGCGTTATTGCAATGGGCCAAAGAAATAGTTTTGAAAGGCTACAAAACAGTTAACATGCTGGGTTGTCATGATGGAATACCAGTTTTAGACTTGAAAGGGAAGGAAAAAAATGGTGTTTATTATAACGGTTTGTTAGAAGATGATGAGATTGAATCGATCATGACCACCATTATGGAAAGAGGCGGGAGAGTTAAAAACCTATATGATCCATCGGGTAAAAAGATCTCTTATTATCAAGTAAATGCAACCTTTTTTAGTGCTTTAGGTGAAGATGATCAAAAATTACTTTTGGCTCGTGCAGTTCAAATGTTTATGCCGGGAACACCTCAGGTTTGGTATTTGGATGTTTTTGCAGGTAAAAACAATTATGAAGCAGCTGATAATGGCGGAAGTGCAGGTCATAAAGAAATTAATCGGACCACTTTAACAATGGGCGATGTTAATCAAGGATTACATAAAGCTATTGTCCAAAAACAACTGGAAATAATTCGATTGCGAAATACATGCGAAGCATTTTTAGGATCGGTTGCTATTGATGACTCACTAGCAGAAGGTATAGATATCAAATGGACTAATCATAGTACAGCAATTCATTTGAAGGCAAATCTAAAAAACTATAGTTTTACCATTGAACAAATTGAAAATGGAACAGTAAAAACACTGCACTTTTAATAGCCAAAAAAAATGTCTTACATTTAGAAGTATTTTGAAAACATATAAATCGTGTAACAAGCAGTAGTTAGAGAAATTATGAAAAAAAACACCGTTAAACTAGCCATGTATCTCAACTACTTTGTATTTGCGATTTTATTAAACAGCGTTGGGATTGTAATTTTTAAATCACAATTAAATTACGGGGTCGATGAACTACAAGCGAGCATATTAGAGGCTTACAAGGATTTACCAATTGCTATCGTCTCTTTTTTAATTGCTTCTTTTTTACCACGTATTGGATATAAAAAAGCGATGTTGGCTGGTTTGAGTCTCGTAACTTTGGCTTGTCTAGGTATGTATTTTGGAAATTCGTTCGATATGGCTAAGGTTTTATTCGCTACCGTTGGCGTTTCATTTGCATTGATAAAAGTCTCTGTTTATTCTCTAATTGGCACGGTTACCAATAATCAAAAGGAGCATAATAGTTTAATGAGTAGTATCGAAGGGGTTTTTATGATTGGTATAGCCCTGGCCTATTTTTTATTCCCTGCTTTTAATTCTGTTCAAGATCCAGATGCCTGGTTGAACGTTTATTGGCTTTTGGCGGCAATTTCTTTTCTTTCATTTCTGTTTTTGTTTTTTACGAAATTCGAGAAAGAAGTAGCGATTCCGGGCGCGAATTTTATGGATGATTTTGCCCAGATGTTCCAACTTTTTGCAAAATTATTGACAATCGTTTTTGTGATTAGTGCCTTTTTATTTGTGATGATTGAACAGGGAATTATGTCATGGTTGCCAACATTTAACAGTAAAGTGCTACACCTTCCTGAAAACATTAGTATTATGATGGCTAGTATTCTCGCTATTTCTTTAGCAGCAGGTCGTTTATTAGCTGGAGTTTTAACTAGAAAAATAAATTGGATTTGGATTCTCAGCTTTTGCATAACTATGGCCATGCTTTTAGTAGTTTTTGTGCTGCCACAAACAGTAGGATTGGATGTAAAAGAAATTAACTCTTTGGGAGATATACCCTTAATTGGATTTGCTTTTCCAATTGTTGGATTATTCATTGCTCCCATTTATCCCTTGCTAAACTCGGTTGTACTAAGTGCGTTGCCAAAAAGTTTGCATAGTGCTATGACAGGACTTATTGTAGTTTTTTCAGCTTTAGGCGGTACAATGGGATCTCGAATAGTTGGCTATTTGTTTAAAAATGTAGGTCCAGAAAATGCTTTTTATTACACTTTGATTCCGATGTCGTTATTGCTTGTTTCTTTTTTTATCTTAAAAAAATTAACTGCGAACAATTTGGACGTTTTAGCTGTTAATAACAAAGGTCACTAGTAATAATTACAAGGATAACTAATATGAAAATTGTAGTCGACATAGCAACCGTTTTTCGCGATCTTTTACTTCAGGAAGATACAGATAACGATAAAAAAATCACCAAGGATGACGTAGGACCCAAGCGATTCATTTTATTAGATCAAAAAACTAAGGTCGAAACAGTTATTGAGGGTACCTACTTCCTTGCCAATTTGTTGCAAGAACTCGCCGTTCATAAAGAAAATGGAATTGCAATTGCAACACTGGATTTGGCAAGAATACAAGAAAAACCAGTTGACCGAATTTCGAGAAAAATTAGAGATGATTATTGGAACGAACTTACGAGAACTATTGATAAAAAAGGCTTAGAGCAAATTCTAAAAGACGAAAAGACAACCAATAAAATCCCTACTTTGTACATCTCTGCCAAAGATGTTCAAGGGGTGAACTATTTTACAACTTTAGAAAAAGAGCTCAAAAATTTTAAAGTTGAGGTCTTACCGTTAGGATATACTGAGGAGTATGTAGCCACTTTAAATACAAAGCCTGGAATTCTCGCATTGGGTTTACGGCAAGAGTCGGGCAGTTTGCAGGGAATTCCGTTTGTAATTCCTGGAGGGCGATTTAATGAAATGTATGGTTGGGATAGTTATTTTATAGGTGCAGGATTGTTAATTGACAACCAACTTGAAAAAGCTATGGCAATTGCCGATAATTTTAAATATCAGATTCTTCATTACGGTAAAATTTTAAATGCAAATAGAAGTTATTATTTAACGAGAACGCAACCTCCTTTGTATTCCTCTTTATTAGTGGATATTGTGCAGACTAAAATTCCAGATCTTGATTGGCTGCGAGAACATGTACAAACGGTAATTTTAGAATACAACACTGTTTGGATGGTGCCTGGAGAACGATTGACCAATACAGGCTTAAATAGGTATAAGTCAGGTGGAGTGGGCATGCCTTTTGAGGTAGAACCGGGACATTTTGATGATATTTTAGCGCCCTTCGCTCTTAAATACAATTTACCAATTAGGGAGTTCGAAAAACATTATTTGAATCGAACGATTATTGATGCCGTATTAGACGAATATTTTGTTCATGATCGCAGCTTGAGAGAGAGCGGACACGATACCACAAATCGATTAATTGGCGTATGCGCTAATTTAAATTCAGTTGATGTAAATAGTTTCTTGTTTAAGTATGAAAAAGACATATCGAATCTAATTGCAGCATTCTTTGGTGGATCACTACAATTGAATGATATAATCTATACTGCTGCTGAATGGGATGCTAAGGCTGAATTTAGAAAAAGCAAAATGGATGAATTATGTTGGAACGAAACCACCAATATGTATTTGGATTATGATTTTATCAACAAAAAGCAAATGCCATTTGAAGCAGCTACTACTTTCTTTCCGCTTTGGGCTGGCTTGTGTAGTGAACAACAAGCTAAAAAATTAGTAGAAAATGCATTGCCTCAATTTACAATGGCTGGTGGTATTACAGGCAGTACGATTGGTAGTAGTGCTCTTTTCCCTCCTGATGCACCTCAAAGACAGTGGGACTATCCTTTTGGTTGGGCACCGCATCAAGTATTGTTATGGCAAGGGCTGTTACAGTATGGTTTCAAGGAGAAAGCGCAAGAAATGGCTTACCGCTGGCTGTGGTTGATTACTACTAATGCAGTGGAATATAACGGTACCATACCAGAAAAATTTGATTTAGAAATTAGCTCGCACAAAGTTTTCGCTGAATACGGGAATGTGGGGACAGAATTTGATTATATCGCCAAGGAAGGTTTTGGATGGGTGAATGCATCCTATCAAATGGGTTTGCAAATAATTAATGAATTATTGAAAGTTAAACTAAATCAACTAGTGCCGCCTGAAGAAATATTTTAGCTTTTTTACCGATTGCTTGTTTTTTATAGACAATTTTATTTAACTTTAGAGTCCACTAAAATCCATCAAAATGACTGTAAATCAAATATTAAGCAAAAAAGGAAGTGAGGTATTCTCCGTAACTTCAACAATCACGGTATATGAAGCCATAAAAGTGATGGGAGAAAAAAACATCGGTGTCGTCTTAATTATCGAAGATGCTAT
>NZ_JAQWTM010000069.1 GCF_029242675.1 Flavobacterium sp. | reverse complement strand
ATTCGCTTTTCTGAAAATGAACCGCAACTATCTGTAAAAATATTTGATCGCTATGGTAAATTAATAGCCTCTTTGAAGCAAAACGAAAGTTGGAACGGAACTTACAATGGCCAATTAGTACCCTCAACCGATTATTGGTTTATTGTAACGAGAGCAGACGGCAAAGAATACAAAGGCCATTTTAGTATGAAACGATAGACAAAAAAGCTACTTTTTATCGATTTGTGCCGTTGGATATAATTTTAAAATTGATGTTCTTTTCTACTAATAACTAATAGAGAAAACAAAGAAATAATAGCTGCAAAAGTTAAATAGAAACCCACATAAGTCAAGCTGTAATGCGTGGCTAACCAAATAGCAATCATCGGTGCAAAAGCAGCACCGATGATACCTGCTAAATTAAAAGTCAATGAGGCGCCAGAGTATCGAACAGCAGTTGGAAACAGCTCAGACAAAAACGTACCTATAGGACCATAGGTAAACCCCATCAAAGTCATACCGGTACATAAAAAGAAAACCATCAATGCAGGACTTCCAGAATTCATGAAATAAGAAAAGCTGAAACCAAAAATGGCAATGGCAGTTGTAGCAGTTATCAACATTTTACGACGACCGACTTTATCTGCTAATACTGCCGAAATAGGTATAAAAAGCGCAAAAAACAAAACCGAAAATAACTGCATTAGTAGAAAATCTCTTTTCGAGTAACCCAAGTCTGATGTTGCCCAACTCAAAGTAAAAACGGTCATTAAATAAAACACTAAAAAGGTTGTTATAGCAGCAAGAGTACCAAAAATCAATTGATTTTTATACGATTTTATTATTGTAAGAAATGGCACTTTAATCTTTTCCTTTTCAATTCTTGCGTTCTCAAAAGCTGGAGTTTCAGTGATTTTTAACCGAATATAAAAACCAATAATCACGAGCAATGAACTAGCAATAAATGGTATTCTCCATCCATAATCAAGAAAATTTTCAGGACTCAAATTATCTGTCAACAGTAAAAAAGTTCCACCAGAAAGCAACAATCCTATTGGAGCACCCAATTGCGGAAACATACCATACCAAGCTCTTTTATTAGGAGGTGCATTTTCAATAGCTAGCAATACAGCGCCTCCCCACTCTCCTCCTAAACCTACTCCCTGACCAAAACGGCACACCATCAAAAGTATAGGTGCAGCTACGCCAATGCTGGCATAACGAGGAAGCAATCCTATCACTACAGTTGAAATTCCCATAGTGAGCAATGCGGCAACCAACGTAAATTTACGTCCAATTTTATCGCCATAATGTCCAAAAAACGCTGAGCCAAGCGGTCGCGATAAAAATGCAATCGAAAATGTAGCTAAGGATTGCAATGTAGCTAACGAACTATCAGTACCGGGGAAAAACAATTGTGGAAACACCAATACTGCTGCATTGGCATAAATGTAGAAATCAAAAAACTCTATCGTTGTGCCAATTAAGCTGCCAAAAAGTACATGCTTTACCGAATTTGTTTTTTTAGGATGCTCTTTCATTGGATAAAGGTGGTTTAATTAGTAGTCTCAAAATTGACTTTAATTTATGAAATCAACAAACATTTAGTTCCAATATTTTTGGTATTTTTACAAAAACAAAATAACACATGCCAACAGACTGTATCAGCTATCAAGATTCTGGATATTTCTCCCCATTGATGAATGATTATTTGAATCAAAAAGATACGCTACACACACTATATAATCGATTTCCTGTTCTAGAAAATTTTGAAAAACAAATCGAAGAGAAAGCAGCCAATTTTGCTCCTGCAAATAGAGTAACGCTTGCAAATGTACTTCAAGAACAGTACTCGAAAATCGAGATTTCGCCTTTGACAGCGCAAAACATTGAACTATTAAAATCCGATACTACTTTTACAGTAACAACTGGACATCAACTCAATTTGTTCAGCGGTCCTTTGTATTTCTTATATAAAATCATTTCAACTATTAATCTCACCAAGGAATTAAAAGCCAAACATCCTGGTCACAATTTTGTACCCGTGTATTGGATGGCCACTGAAGACCATGATTTTGAAGAAATAAATTACTTTAATTTTAAAGGAAAAAAATTCCGTTGGAATAAAAACAGTACCGGTCCAGTAGGACGCCTTGCGACTGAGGGCTTAGCTGACTTTTTTGAGATTTACCAGCAAGAGCTCGGTACAAGCACCAATGCTGAATACCTAAAAAAAGTATTCACGCAGTCGTATTTAGATCATGATAATCTCGCTGATGCCACACGTTACTTGGCTAATGCCCTTTTTGGACAACACGGACTAGTAATCCTGGATGCCGATAATCAAGACTTAAAACGTAATTTCATTCCGTACATAAAAGAAGAATTACTAAAACAAACATCACATAAGGCCGTACTAGAAACGACCGAAAAACTTCAAGAATACAACATCCAAGTTAACCCTCGCGAAATAAACCTATTTTATATCGAGGACACGATTAGAGAACGTATTATTCTAGAAAACGGTATTTACAAAGTAAATAATACCAAAATAGAATTTACAACCGATCAAATTTTAGCACTTCTAGAAAGCAATCCAGCCTGTTTTAGTCCTAATGTAATTATGCGTCCGTTGTATCAAGAAGTAATTTTACCCAATTTATGCTACATTGGCGGCGGTGGTGAAATCGCTTATTGGTTGGAACTTAAATCGTTTTTTAATGCTGTAAATATTACTTTTCCCATGCTGCTGGTACGAAACTCAGTAGTACTGGTAACCGAAAAGCAAGCTAAAAAAGCAGCTAAATTGCATTTAACCTGGTCTGATTTATTTGCGAAACAATTGCAGCTAATTGAGAACCAAACCAAACAGTTATCTGAATTTTCAATCGATATGTCTCCGCTCAAAGAGCAGTTGAAATATCAGTTTGAAGCACTGCATGCGATAACAAAACACACAGACGAATCTTTTGCAGGAGCGGTAAAAGCACAGGAAACCAAACAAATTAAAGGCTTAGATAATTTAGAAAAACGACTACTTAGGGCTCAAAAACGAAAATTAGCCGATGTTTTGGAGCGCGTTACCGACTTACAAAACGAAATTTTTCCAAATAAAAGTCTGCAGGAGCGCCAAACGAATTTCTCTGAATTTTATTTAGAATACGGCGAAAAGCTGATTCCAACCTTACTTGAGGAGTTAAAACCGTTAGATCAAAATTTTACAATTACAATTCTGTAATTTCATCAGCTCTTTTTACAACAATTCTAATAAAAAAATAGTATTTTTGCACAAAATATAAAAAAACATAAAAAATGGCTACGAATAGAACTTTTACAATGATCAAGCCTGATGCTGTTGCTAACGGACACATCGGAAACATTCTTGCAATGATTACTAATGCAGGTTTCAAAATCGTTTCTTTAAAATTAACGCAACTTACAGTTGCTGATGCTCAAGCATTTTACGCTGTTCACGCTGCAAGACCTTTTTACGGAGAATTAGTTGAATTCATGTCAAGAGGACCAATCGTTGCTGCTATTTTAGAAAAAGACAATGCAGTTGAAGATTTTAGAACTTTAATTGGAGCTACTAACCCTGCTGAAGCAGCTGAAGGAACTATCCGTAAAGCATACGCAACTTCAATTGGAGAAAATGCAGTTCACGGTTCTGATAGTGATGAGAACGCAGCTATCGAAGGTGCTTTCCATTTTGCAGGAAGAGAGCAGTTCTAATTTATTGCTAACATACACGATTTTTAAACTTAAATTTAAAAATCAACCATACTAAAAATCCCGTCTGCACAAGCATGACGGGATTTTTTATGACTATCCGGTATATTAAATCTTACCTCAAAACTACATCCTTTACCACATCACGACGCAACTCCTCATTAATCATCGTAATAATTTTTGATTTACCATGACTCAACTCTTCCCGTAAAACCGCCGATGTCAGCTCTACATAAAGCGTACTTCCTTTCAAGATAACGTCACGTGTATAATTGTTAACGCCATTACCCATTAAGTTTTTCCAAGCATCCTTAACATCAATTTGATCCATGCCAGGCTGTAACTTATTAACCTGAATAATTTGTTTCAGGACATCACCAATCGTACTTTGATTACTTGTTCTTTTCGCCATCTCCTAATAAATTTATTGCTTCTGTTTTCTTGTAATGATATTCTTTTTTATCGGCATTTACAACCACTAATTCGGCATCAGTAAGCGCAATAATTTCCTCGCTCCATTTCATAAACGGTGTTTTATAGTCCAAAAATACCTTGTCATCTACAAAACGTACTGCCAACGCTTCCTGCGTATCATTTACTAAAAAAGTACCGTCTAATTGTGGCATTACCTTTTTTCTAAAGCCTTTATTGTTTTTTATTTCAAAGTAATCATAGGTTTCATTCATCGAATAATCCTTATCATCGCCTTTGTCAAAAACAACTTTTTCAATCTCCCAATACCCATTAATTTTAGCGATATCTGCGGGTTCAATTTTTTGTTTGCAAGCCACAAACAATAAGGAAATAAACAAAATTTTAAAACTAGTTTTCATTGGAACTGTATTTAAATAAAAGACATTTGGTTTTTAGGAGCTATTTCCCGCTGTTCGCTATATCCTCGCATAAATTGCTCCATTCTTCCGCAATATATACTCGGGATGCCGCTACCATCGGGGCTAGGGGAATTCCAGTTTATAACACGTTTCCCCCTTATTACAAAGTTACTCTTAAAAAAGGCAAAGCAAAAGAAAAATATAGTAAACTATTTTGGCTATTTTTGGTCTAACCATTAAACAACTACGATTATCATGACTAAATATACTGCAATACTAATACTCCTACTTTGCTGCTTCGCCTGTAGCAAGGAACCTATAAAAACAGAAAGTAGTACGGAGAGCATGTACTTTCCTCCAATAGGATCAAATAGTTGGGAGACTAAAACAATAGCAAGTTTAAATTGGAAACAAGCTGCTGTACAACCTCTACTTGACTACCTCGATCAAAAACACACTAAATCCTTTATCGTTTTAGTAAACGGCCGTATTGTAATGGAAAACTATTTTAATTCCCATACCGCCACCACTAATTGGTATTGGGCAAGCGCCGGAAAAACATTAACAAGTACAGTGACAGGCATAGCAGCACAAGAAAATAGTATTGATCTAAATGC
Source organism: Flavobacterium sp. (assembly GCF_029242675.1). Classification (GTDB taxonomy): domain Bacteria; phylum Bacteroidota; class Bacteroidia; order Flavobacteriales; family Flavobacteriaceae; genus Flavobacterium. The sequence goes on along the minus strand of NZ_JAQWTM010000069.1, from coordinate 12,030 downwards.
AAAAGTAGCCACCTATTTGGGAACAGGCTGGACTAGTGAACCGCTAGCCAAAGAGAACCTAATAACCTGCAAAAATTTGCTTACGATGACCTCAGGAATTGAAGACATCACAAATGGTGACGGTGTAACTCCTAGCAATTTACTATACAAAGCTGATGCCGGTACACGATGGGCGTACCACAATGTGTACGTCAAACTACAAGACGTAGTGGCCCAAGCCAGCGGGCAAACTTGGTCTAACTACTTTAATACTAAATTAAGAGACAAAATAGGAATGGATGGTACCTGGCTTACGATCGACAACAGTAGCGTGTATTTTAGTACAACACGCAGTATGGCACGTTTTGGATTACTAATGCTTAACAACGGAAAATGGAAAAACACTAGTATTATCAACCAAAGCTACTGTGCAGCAGCTACAACAACTTCACAAAACATAAACAACAGTTACGGTTATTTGTGGTGGTTAAATGGAAAATCAAGTTACCACCTACCACAGTCCCAGTTAGAATTTCCAGGAAGCCTGATCCCAACAGGATCTAATGACATGTACATGGCCTTAGGTAAAAACGACCAAAAAATTTACGTAATACCAAGTAAAAAAATGGTAGTCATACGAATGGGCGATGCTGCTGACAGTGTAAATCTAGCATTGTCTGATTTTGACAAAACATTATGGGAGAAAATAAATGCTTTGTATCAATAATTATTTGGAACTAATTTTCTTGTAAACACCCAACAAAAACAAAACTAGGCCGGCTCCCAAAAAGAATCCATAGGCAAAATCAAGTTTATCGCGTAATACATTTGCTAAAACAAAGCAAATTAGACTGATAAAATACAATTGAATTGGACTTACATTCTTCATGAGACGGCGTTTTATTTGAAAAAACTATCTACGAATTCAAATTTATTAAAAACCTGTAGGTCTTCAATTCCTTCACCAACTCCTATATATTTTACTGGGATTTTAAATTGGTCTGAAATACCAATTACTACTCCACCTTTAGCAGTACCATCAAGTTTAGTAACAGCTAGTGCTGTCACTTCGGTAGCAGCAGTAAATTGTTTCGCTTGCTCAAAGGCATTTTGACCTGTAGAACCATCAAGAACCAAAAGTACGTCGTGCGGAGCCTCGGTAACTACCTTTTGCATCACACGCTTTACCTTAGTCAACTCGTTCATTAAATTCACTTTGTTGTGTAAACGACCTGCAGTATCGATAATAACGACATCTGCGTTTTGAGCTACAGCTGATTGCAAAGTATCAAAAGCTACTGAAGCAGGATCAGAACCCATATTTTGTCTTACAATAGGAACACCTACTCTATCAGCCCAAATTTGTAGTTGGTCAATTGCAGCGGCTCTAAAAGTATCAGCTGCACCAAGCACTACATTGTATCCTTGCTTCTTGAATTGATAGGCTAATTTACCTATGGTTGTTGTTTTACCCACACCATTGACACCTACCACCATTAACACATACGGTTTAGTGGTAACAGGAATAACAAACTCAGTCGCTTCTCCAGTATTCGTTTCAGAAAGCAAAGAAGCGATCTCTTCTTGCAAGATACGATTCAACTCATCAATTCCTAAGTACTTATCTGCTGCGACACGTTCTTCGATTCGAGTTATAATTTTTAAAGTAGTATTAACACCCACATCCGAAGAAACTAAGATTTCTTCTAAATTATCTAAAACATCATCGTCGACCTTAGATTTTCCGGCAACTGCTTTACTTAACTTAGAGAAAAAAGTTGTTTTAGTTTTTTCTAGACCTTTGTCTAGACTTTCTTTCTTTTCTGATGAAAATATTCTTTTAAAAAAACTCATTGTATCAGTGGTATAAAAAATGAAGTATTGGAAATAAGAATCCAATAGTATTTCTAATGGGTAAAGATAAAAATAAAAAAGCTACTTTCGAAAGAAAGTAGCTAATCTATATACTGCTGTAATGAATTATTTTTTACTCAAAAATTCATCAACTAATTCAGGTACAATAATTGTTTCCACAAATGTATATGCACCAGTTTTTGGAGATTTCACCATTTTGATGGCTTTTGATAATCTCTTAGAAGATGTCTGTAACGATGCTACGGTTTTCTTTGCCATGATTCTATGTTATTTGTATTTTAGTTAAATCTTCAGTAAACTACTATGAGACTTTACTTAAAATGCTGTTATTATTTAATTTCTTTGTGAACAGTTACTCTTTTCAAAACTGGATTAAATTTCTTAATCTCTAATCTGTCTGGAGTATTTTTTTTGTTCTTAGTTGTAATGTATCTTGAAGTACCTGCAACACCTGAAGTTTTGTGCTCTGTACATTCTAAAATTACCTGGATTCTATTACCTTTCTTTGCCATCTTGCTATATATTTATTTTGGAAAAAGATTATTTAATAAATCCTTCAGACTTTGCTTTTTTCAAAACAGCGTCAATTCCATTTTTGTTAATTGTTTTTATCGTAGATGCTGCTACTCTAAGAGTAATCCATCTATCTTCTTCTGGAAGATAAAAACGCTTTTTAACTAAGTTTACAGAAAACTTTCTCTTAGTCTTATTCATAGCGTGAGAAACGTTATTTCCTACCATCGCTCTTTTACCTGTAAGGTCACAAACTCTTGACATTATACTTATCTTTTATCGTTATTCAAAATCAGGGTGCAAAGAAAAGAAAAATAAACGGATGAAGCAAAAAAATTACGACTGTTTTTTTAAAATTTCTTTATGTAACATTTCCAAACTCTTATACAAAGCTCTATCTATCACTTTTTCACGGGGTTGGCCAAAATTAAATTCTTCAACAATTACATCATTTGGTGTAGCAAGTGCCATAAAAACCGTCCCAATTGCTGCATCAGAATCTCCTTTTGATGGTCCGGCGTTCCCAGTGGTAGCTATTGCATAATCAGTTTGCATCAATTGTTTTACGCTCAATGCCATAGCTGACGCTACCTGAGCACTAACTACTGAAAATTCATCTATTAAATCCGCTGAAATATTCAATACATCTGTCTTTACTGCCGTAGCATAGGATACAATACTTCCTCTAAAATACGAAGAAGAGCCGGGAACAGAAGATAAAAGCGAGGCTATACTACCTCCCGTGCAACTTTCGGCTGTAGCAATTGTCTTTTGCTGTTTTGTAAGCAATTCTCCAACAACTACTTCGATTGTATTCCCTTCCTCAAATCCTACAATTATATCGTTAATTACAGCATCTAGCGAAACTACATATTCTTCTAAGGCGTTTTCTAAAAAAGCCTTATCAGTGCCTCTAGCCGAAAGTCGTAATCGCACTCTACCAGGTGCAGGTAAATACGCTAATTTTAAAAATTCAGGCAAGCTATTTTCCCATTCTTCTATTCGCTCCGCTACCAAACTCTCACCTTGTCCGTGGGTCAAAATTGTTTTATGAATAATGTATGGTCGTTCATATTCACGAATTACTTTTGGAATAATTTCGTTTTCCACCAAATATTTCATCTCATAAGGCACTCCTGGCAAGGATATAAATACAGTATTTTCCTTTTTTACCCACATTCCAGGGGCGGTTCCAACAGCATTGTGTAGCACGGTACATTTAGAAGGAACAAGCGCTTGGTCTTTGTTCATTTGATTAATTGGCCTTTTAAAAATTCCTTCAATCAACTGTGTTACATGTTCCAAAACCTTTTGATCAACAATTAGCTCATCTTCAAAATAATCACAAAAAGTTTTTTTGGTCACATCGTCTTTTGTTGGCCCTAAACCGCCAGTAATTAAAACTAAATCGACCTTGTTTTGCAGTTTTGCAAAAGTGTCTAAAATGTGATTTTTATCGTCGCTAATAGAAATCATCTCCGTGACCTCTACCCCGATTTTATCTAGTGATTTGGCAATAAAAGCCGAATTAGTATCAACAATTTGCCCAATTAAAATCTCGTCACCGATAGTTATTATGGTTGCTTTCATGGCTACTTAAAAATAGGATTTGTTATATAAACAAAATTCAACATACCGACTATCAGCATGTTGAATTTATATTTTATTCGTTTCAGTTATAGCTTTACAAATCAAAATCTTTTTTGATTTCCTTAATTGCTTCTTTTATTTGAGTTTTGATACTATCAAAAGTATGCTCGATATCTCTACGGCGACCTTCGATTTTAGTCCAAGCCTCAACTTGAAGAATTTCCTCAAAAGCAACATTCATACCTAAAAGATCTAAAGTAGGTTTAATTTTGTGCGCGTAAGCATAAGCATGCTTGTGATCTTTCTTTTTGATTCCTTCTTTGATTTGAGCCAAATCATCAGGAACTTCGGTTACGAATAAAGTTAGAATTTCGTTTACAAATTCTGGATCGTTATCCGAAAGCGCGTACACTTTGGAAAGGTTGTAATTTAAAGCCATTATTTTACTTGTATTCTAAATAGTTTGTTTCCTTCTAAAAATCCTTCTAAAACATCATCTGATTGCACTGCTGCGACACCAGCTGGAGTACCTGTGAAAATAATATCTCCAATTTTTAGCGTGAAATATTGAGAAACATGAGCAATCAACTCATCCACGTTCCACAACATTAAACTCGAATCTCCTTTTTGAACAACCTTATTATTATTAGTTAGTTCAAAAGTAAGTTTTTCTAATGAACTAAACTGCTCTTTTGGCAAAAAATCACCAATCACAGCCGATCCATCAAATGCTTTTGATTTTTCCCACGGCAATCCTTTTGCTTTTAAGCTTGCCTGTAAATCTCGGGCAGTAAAATCAATTCCTACACTAATTTCATCATAATATTTATGAGCGAACTTAGGTTCGATATACTTTCCTACCTTATTTATCTTAACTATGATTTCGATTTCATGGTTAATATCCTCTGAAAACTCCGGAATCACAAACGGATGTTGCTTCAAAAGAATAGCCGAATCCGGTTTGATGAACACAACAGGCTCAGCTGGACGTTCATTTTTCAATTCTGCTATATGATCAACATAATTCCTACCAATGCAAATTATTTTCATTTTTTTATCGTTGCTGGGTTGTAGCGTCTCTAAGTTACTATACCAAAATTAAAAAACTTAGAATCTTGCTAACTTATATCCTTAGAACCCTATTTCGTATTTAATTTTCTGAGCTTTATTGCTGTCAATACTTTTTTAGTATACAACGGGAAATCAGCATTTTGTATCCAACTGAAATACCCGGGTTCTTTCTCTAAAATCGTATTCACTTTTACCCCTTTGTGTTTACCAAAAGTAAAAATCTCCTCATCATCTTTATCAAAAGCAATCATTCCTGCAAAATCAGCAATTTTCTTGCGTGTGGTAAACTCTGACAACGACTTCATATCGTTCTCTAGCTCAGGATAACGATCCAATTGCGCTTTCAAAATCTCGTAAGTCGCCATTGTATCTGCTTCTGCTGAATGTGCATTTTCTAGACTTTGACCACAATAAAATTTATAAGCAGCACTTAATGTACGCTCTTCCATTTTATGAAAAACAGTTTGTACATCTACCGAAACCTTATTTTTCATATCAAAATCAACACCAGCGCGAAGTAGTTCTTCGGCTAATAAAGGAATATCAAATCGATCCGAGTTAAAACCAGCTAAATCACTGTCCTTAATCATATTATAAACTGCAGGAGCTAATTCATTAAAAGTAGGCTCATTGGCCACTTTCTCATCGGTTATACCATGAACCGCCGTCGTTTGTGGCGGAATAGGAATCGTAGGATTCACTAACCACGTTTTACTTTCTTTATTTCCGTTAGGAAACACTTTAAATATTGATATTTCGACAATTCTATCTTTTCCAATATCGATTCCTGTAGTTTCAAGATCGAAAAAGCAAATTGGTTTATTGAGTTTTAATTCCATTTTAAAATATTGTATGATTACAAATATATAGGTTTGCGATTAATTTTAGAGCAAAAATCACGGAATAAATCTACTTAAAAGCAGTTTCAAATTTCTTTGATTTTCAATTTAAAAAAAGAAACCCGATAGATTTCAAAATCTATCGGGTTCTAAATAATTATTGTTATGATCTACAAATCTCTATTTACATCAAATGCTTCAAGATACTCAGCAACTCTTTTTACAAAACCACCTCCTAAAGCTCCATCTACCACACGGTGGTCATAACTGTGAGATAGAAACATTTTTTGACGGATACCTATGAAATCTCCTTCAGGAGTTTCGATAACTGCAGGTACCTTTCTTATAGCACCAAGAGCTAGAATACCTACCTGAGGTTGATTTAAAATAGGTGTTCCAAAAACACTTCCAAAGGTACCTACGTTCGTTACCGTATAAGTTCCTCCTTGTGTATCGTCTGGTTTTAATTTACCCATTTTAGCACGATTTCCAAGATCATTAACTGCCTTAGCCATTCCAACTAAATTCAGTTGATCTGCATTTTTAATCACAGGAACAATTAAATTCCCATTAGGTAGAGCGGCCGCCATTCCTAAATTTATATTTTTCTTTTTGATGATGTAATCTCCATCAACAGAAATATTTAAACCTGGAAAATCTTTCAATGATTTTGCCACTGCTTCCATAAAAATTGGAGTGTACGTTAACTTCTCTCCTTCTCTTTTTTCAAAAGCATTTTTATTTTTCTCTCTCCATTTAACGATATTGGTAACATCTACCTCGATAAAGGATTGCACGTGAGCCGAAGTTTGCACCGAAGCCACCATATAACCCGAGATCAACTTACGCATTCTATCCATTTCAACAATCTCATCTCCTCCGTTAACGGAAATTGGAGCTGCTTTTTGAGCTACTGGAGCCGCAGCCACTGGAGCTTGTTTTGGCGTTTCGACAGCTTTAACAGCAGATTGACTTGCTCTATCTTTTACGTAATCTAAAATGTCGTTTTTAGTAACCCTACCCTCTTTTCCGGTACCAGAAATTCCGTCCAATTCAGTAACCGACACTCCTTCTGCAGCAGCGATATTTTTTACCAATGGAGAAAAGAATTTATCTGACTTTGCCTTATCTAAATTACTTGAAGCTACGGGTGCAGCAACTGTATCTTTAGCAGTTTCCACCGTTTGCTCTACAGCAGCAACCGCTTCTGCAACCGCATTATTAGCAGTTGAAGTAGCTTCTCCACCTTCTGTTTCAATGATAGCAATAGTTTGGCCTACTTGAACTAAATCGTCTTTTCCAAACAACTGCTCAACTAACACTCCCGAAACCTCAGAAGGAACTTCACTATCTACTTTATCAGTTGCAATTTCGAGTACTGCCTCATCCGCTTCAATTCTATCTCCAACTTCTTTAAGCCAATTAGTAATTGTAGCTTCTGCAACGCTTTCTCCCATTTTAGGAAGTTTTAATTCAAATCTTGCCATATTGTTACCCTATCAGGTGATTTATGTTTTCAGTTTGCGAATTTACTAAATTTTTTAAACATAAATTACAGTAAATATAATTTATCGCGATATTTTGATAATCTCTCCTCTTTCTTTAGAATTATCGCTTCCTATTAAAAAATTAGTACTTTTTGGTAAAATTCTAAATGTTAATCCTTTGTTTTTTACAGATTCCACAAAAGCTATACATTCTTTAAACTGCACAGCATGGGTATCAATCACAATTTGAGCACTAGCATCGTTTATTACACTATACGAAATTACCATTTTTTCTGTTTTCAAATCATGAAAAACGACTTTTTTATGTTCAAATTTTGATAAACTTTTAGCAACATCTTCATTATTGGAATACAAATGCCAAGTTGCTACTTCTCTTTTATTTTTTTGCTTGCCTTCCAGCTTCTTTTTAAGTGCAAACAAAAAGATTCCCACTTTCATAAAGAGCGAAAAAAGCACCGAAACTTTAAAATGCTTTTTGTAAAAAAACTGCATAGCGTCCTGAAATCGCTGCATATAAACGCCGTCCTTAAGTGTACTTTCCCCTTTAAAATGAATGACAGTAGTTCCTGCATAATAAAAGTTAGTTTTACCTAATAAAGTTGCTCGATAAGAGAGATCAATATCATCCGAATACATAAAACAGTTTTCGTCAAAACCTTGTAGATCTTGATATAACTTTCTTTTCAGCAACATAAATGCACCTACGAGTATCTCAACTTCGCCTGACTGATCCTGCTGTAAGTGTTGTGCATAATATTTTCCAAATAAATTTGAGTTAGGAAAAATTTTATATAAACCAGCCATTTTAGTAAAAGCAACAAATGGCGTAGGAACACCGCGCTTACTTTCTGGTAAAAACGAACCACAACCGTCAACCAGCTTTACTCCTACTATTCCTAATTCCTTTTGTTCTTTGGCGAAAGCCAGCGCTTTTTTAAAAGTATCTTCGGCAACAACGGTATCGGGATTCAAAATACAAACATACTCCCCTTTAGCGACAGCGACTCCTATATTATTACCCTTTGGGAAACCTACATTTTCAGTATTTTTAATGAGTTTAATATGAGGAAAATGATTTTTTAGCATTTCGCAACTATCATCACTTGAATTGTTGTCTACTATTATGATTTCGGCATCGACACCTTTTAAAGCATCTTGCACACTTAACACACAAAGTTCTAGAAAATAGCGAACATTATAATTGAGAATAACCACTGATAATTGCATGCGCCAAAGATAAAGAGTTAATTGATTTAACACTACTATTTTAAAGAACTTATCTTAACATCTTAAATTAATTAACGCGAAAACCACCAATTAGTTTAAACAATTCGGTAATCGATATTTAAAGTCTTACTTTTGCAAAAAATTAGTATTGTGAATTACCTTTCAGTAGAGAATATTTCAAAGTCGTTCGGAGAACGTACGCTTTTCAAAGACGTGTCTTTTGGAATTAACAAAGACCAAAAAATTGCTTTTATTGCCAAAAATGGTTCAGGAAAAACCACCATTATGAATATCATAAATGGATTTGATGAACCTGATACGGGACAAGTTATCTTGCGTAAAAGCATTCGAATGGCATTTTTATCGCAAGATAACAATCTGCAAGACGAACTAACGATTGAAGAGAGCATATTTGCCTCTGACAACGAAACGTTGAAAGTAATTGAAGCCTACGAAAAAGCGCTGGAAAACCCCGAAGATGAGGAAGCCTATCAAAAAGCTTTTGATGGAATGGACCAACATAATGCTTGGGATTTTGAAACGCAATACAAGCAAATCCTTTTTAAGTTAAAACTTGAAGATTTTAAATTAAAGGTTAAAAACCTATCAGGAGGTCAGAAAAAACGTTTGTCGCTGGCTATTATTTTGATTAATAGACCTGATTTGTTGATACTGGATGAGCCTACCAATCACTTGGATTTAGAGATGATTGAATGGTTAGAAAGCTATTTTTCTAAAGAAAACATTACCTTATTTATGGTTACGCACGACCGCTTTTTCCTAGAGCGCGTATGTAATGAAATTATCGAATTAGACAACGGAAAAATATACCAATACAAAGGAAACTACTCTTATTATTTAGAGAAAAAAGAAGAACGAATCGCTTCTGAAAACGCAAGTGTGGACAAAGCGCAGAACCTTTTTGTAAAAGAACTAGAGTGGATGCGTCGCCAACCTAAAGCGAGAACAACGAAATCGAAATCGCGTCAAGACGATTTTTACGATATCAAGGAAAAAGCACAAAGCCGCCGTAAAGAAAACAAAGTAGAGCTTGAAATAAATATGGAGCGCATGGGTAGCAAGATTATCGAGCTACATAAAATCTCTAAAAAATTCAAAGATCATGTAATTCTGAACGACTTTACATTTGATTTCCAGCGTGGCGAACGTATCGGAATCATTGGTAAAAACGGCACAGGAAAATCTACTTTCTTAAACTTACTAACCGGAACTTTACCTCTTGATAGCGGAAAAGTGATTGTAGGTGACACTATTAAAATAGGTTACTATACTCAAAGCGGAATTAATCCTAAACCAGGACAGCGCGTTATTGACATCATTAAGGAATACGGAGAATTTATTCCGCTTTCGAAAGGGCGAATGATTTCAGCTTCTCAATTGTTAGAACGTTTCTTGTTCGATGCTAAAAAGCAATATGATTATGTTGAGAAATTAAGTGGTGGTGAATTAAAACGTTTGTATTTGTGTACGGTTTTGATTCAGAATCCCAACTTTTTAATTCTGGATGAACCAACTAACGATCTCGATATTGTAACTTTAAATGTACTAGAAAGCTTTTTGCTAGACTATCCAGGTTGCCTTTTAGTGGTATCGCATGACCGTTACTTTATGGATAAAATCGTGGATCACTTATTTATTTTTAGAGGTCAAGGTGTTGTGGAGAATTTTCCAGGAAACTACTCTGATTTTAGAGCTTATGAAGACAGTGCTGATGTGGCTCAAAAGGAGGAAAACAAAGCCGAAAAGAAAGATTGGAAGCAAAACAACCCTACTGGAAACTTAACGTTTAATGAACAAAAAGAATTCCAAAAACTAGAACGAGAAATCAAAGACCTAGAAGAGCAAAAAGCTAAAATTGAAGTTTTATTCTTAGAAGGCAAAGTGGCTGAGGCCGATATCGAGAAAAAAGGAAATGAATTGCAAAACCTCATCAATAAAATGGAAGCTAAAGAAGAACGCTGGTTCGAACTAAGCGCTAAGATGGAAGGATAAGCATTCCTTACTTATTCTAAAATACAACTTTGTAATCCCTACTACCTTTAGTCAATTAAGAACTAAAGTAGTAGGGATTGCTATTTTATCACAAATTACCAATTAAAGACCGTAAGAAATTAACAACAAATTAGCATAAAGGCTCTGATTAATAATGGAATATCATATATATTTGAAAACTCGAAAGGTTCGTTTTTTTTTCTAAAAACCGAAATAAAAACAATCTTTTAAATAAATCATCTATCATTAATCAACATTTTAACAAATGCAAAAAATCAGCATCAGCTTACTATTACTAGTATTATCACTGCAATTTAGTTTAGCACAAAACATCAAAGGGAAAATAATTGACATTAACACAAAAGAGAGCATTCCCTACGCCAATATCCTAATCAATAAATCCGAAAGTTTGATCTCTAACGCAGAGGGTTATTTTACACTTTCAGAAAAAAACAGTCTCGACTCCACCATACTCTTGGTATCCTACCTAGGCTATGCAAACCAAGAAATAACTGTAACTACTTTAAAAAACAATGATTTTATAGTTGCACTAACGCCAAGTATTTTTGAACTTAATGATGTAAATGTTTCTAACAAAAAACCAAATCCTTATGAAATCATGGCGAATGTAAAGGCCAATTTATCTAACAATTACGTAAGCGATGGCAGTCCTTCAAAAGATGTGTTGTTCTATCGCAACTCAGAAACTTTTAACCCAAAAATAATAGAGGTCGAAATTGATAAATCCACCGGTTTTACAAAGCAAGCCCTTGTAAAAGTGAATGCAGATCTTAAATCATTCTCTAATGGCATGATTCGTAATCCTCCTAAGGAATTTACTGATATCCTTTGCAATTACTACACTACTAACGTTAAGAAAGACACTAAAACATCATTTCTATCCAAATTAGATGTGCTGAAAGCAACTAAACTTAAACAAGAAGGAAGCGCAGTTTCATCTGAAGATTTAGAAAAAAAGGCAACTGCCATGATGTTACAACATTTAGATTCTACAAAATTTTACCGTGTTAAAAGTGGTCTTTTTGGATCTAGAGACTCGATTTCGATGCGAAAAGATTGGAATCAAAAGAGAGATCAAAAAAAGAATAAGGAAGTCAAAACACAATTAACCGTAACTAAAAACAATCTGAATTCGTTTTTGATAGGGAATAATTTTTCACAGAGTGAGAAATATAGTTTTATAAAAAGACCCGAACTTTATGACTACACCTATGAGGGCACTACTTATACTGCCGAAAACGAATTTGCGTACATCCTTAGTTTTAAACCTCGAAGAAGCAAAGCGAAATACGTTGGTAAATTATATGTTTCTGAAAATGATTATGCCGTCTTGCGAGCGGATTACACCCTGGACGAAGGTGAAAAACTAAATAGCCTAAATTTAAAACTACTTT
>NZ_JAQWTM010000068.1 GCF_029242675.1 Flavobacterium sp. | reverse complement strand
ATTCGCTTTTCTGAAAATGAACCGCAACTATCTGTAAAAATATTTGATCGCTATGGTAAATTAATAGCCTCTTTGAAGCAAAACGAAAGTTGGAACGGAACTTACAATGGCCAATTAGTACCCTCAACCGATTATTGGTTTGTTGTAACGAGAGCTGACGGAAAAGAATACAAAGGCCATTTTAGTATGAAACGGTAGACTATGATCATTATGAAAAAGTAATTTCCTTATTTTACAACCACTATTTATCACTTTGGTAGCAGAAGAATTATAAAAGTCTAAGTTAAATCTCCTAAGTGCAAAAAATAGGAGCTTCAAGCAAATTATTTCCTTAAGATAATTATCATTCCAAAATTAGATTTTTGTCGTGCAGAATGGTAATTAAATGATCAATGGTTCTTAAATACACTTCTTAAAAGCAATAAACAGTCCGGAATTAGGGGAGATCTCTTCTAGTTGGTAAACTTCTAGGAATAAGTCTTTTGAACTTTTTTAAGATAACTTTAAAATAAATTCGATACCTAGTCAGCTTATTAATAATCTATTTCGCTGAGAAACCCTTTGATGTAAGCGGTTGCTGATTAAGGCGTATTCAGTTGCGTAAAAGGCGGTGTGATTAAGAAGAGTTTTGTTTTCAATAGGGAATTGTTTTGTGCAAAAATGAGCGATATTTTTAATTTCTGCTGAAATACGAATTGAAAGTGAGGCTCAGTTAATTTATTGTTAAAAAAAGCAAGTTGTTTTGAAGCTATTTAATTACATTTACACCTATTTAAACTTGAAGTATGAAACAAAAATTACTCTTTCTTTTTTTATTGATTTCTATTTTTTGCTCTGCACAAGAAAACTGTGAAAATGGAATTGATGATGATGGTGATGGAAAAATTGATTTAAATGATAGTGATTGTGTTAGTAATAACGCAGTTCCTAAATCATTGTTAACTAATCATTCTTTTGAAGAAAGAATAAGATGTCCTTATAATTATTATGATTTAACAACTATGAACGGTTGGATAAAAGGTACAATACCATCTCCAGCCTATTTAAACAAAGACTGCTACCTCTTTGAAACAATTTACTCCAAAAACCTTCAAGATTTCCCGGATGGCAAAGGAATTGTAGGAGCAGTTTATAAAAATAATAAAAAAGAATATATTGCTAGTAAATTATCAACTCCATTACTTACCGGAAAAAGCTATCAGTTAACACTGAATATTGCTTCGATAAATAATATCTTCAGTTCTAATTTAAGTAAACTTTTTGATTTTAATTTTTTAGAACCAACCTATGTAACACTTTATGGATGTAATAATAAAGATAATTTACCATTATACACGACTTCTGATCCAAATTCATTTGACTCAACTTGGATTGAAATTGGAAAAGTTTTATACCAACCTCAGGCTAGTTGGGAAGAAATAACACTTAATTTCACTCCCAACATTGATATTAATGCAATAATGCTAGGACCAGAGAAAGTCTTACCTCCTTCATTTAATACAGATTATGTACCTACGTTTTTATATGATAATTTAAGGTTAAATACTGCTGAAAATTTTGGAGTTACTATTATTCAGACTGGTAATTTCTGTAACAATGATTTGATCTTGACTGCTGATTTTACTAAAACCATGAGTCTAGGAACAACGATTCAGTGGTATAAAAACGGAATAGCAATAGTTGGAGCAACTGACAAATCGTATTCAATTCCATCTGTCAAAGCAAATTTAGGTGAATATAGCGTTAAAGTAAAAAATGGAAATGAATGCTATATCAGTTCAAAGTTAACTATTAACAACTCAATTCCCAATCCATCCGTAACAGTAGTTCAGGCATCTTGTCAAGATATAAATGGTTATATTACAGTTAACGAACCGGGAATGGAATATAGTTTTGAAAAAGGATTGCCTTTAAATTCAGATGACTACTACGATAAAAAAGATTTAGTATGGCAAACAGAAGCTAACTTTACTACAAAGGAATATGGTAAATATTATATTCAAGCACGAACTAGTTCTGGTTGTATTTCGACGCCTACCATTATAACACTTACTCCTCCAACAGTATTAGAGAAAGCAGCTTTTTCAATTATTCAACCAACTTGTAGTTCTGGCGGAACCATTACAATAACCACTGCAGCCTCAGAATTTAGCTTTGACAATGGTCAAACTTGGCAAAATAGTGCTACCAAAACAAATTTACCTGCAGGTAATTATTTTCTAAAAATAAAAAACAGTAGCGGATGCGAATCATATCCACAAAGCGTCTTCCTTTTTCAATATTTTATTGATTCTGCAACCTTTAATTCGACTCAACCTACTTGCAACGAAGGAGGAAGTATTACGGTTACTAGTCCCGCATCAGAATATAGTTTTGATAATGGAGTAACATGGACTACTAACCCAATTGCAACTAATCTGCCTTCCGGTAATTATAATATTAGAATTAAAAATGAATTTGGATGTGAATCTAAACCAAATTACTATCAAATTTATATTAATGATTTTGCTAGGTCATACCCTGATGTTAAAGTTACTCAACCAAGTACCTGCAGTACTACTGGAATTATATATTTTTTAAAACGTTCCTCTAAATACAGTATAGATAACGGGCAAACATGGCAGTTAACACAAACATTTACTAATTTAAAACCTGGTAATTACCTATTAAAAACACAAAATGAATTAGGCTGTGAATCACTAGTAACTGAAGTTAAAGTTAATTTTAATTTACCTAAACCAACTTTTACTATAACAAATCCTTCATGTACAACAAATGGAAGTATTACCGTAAATACTACTGCATCGTTTTATAGTTTTGACAATGGAGATACATGGACAACTAATCCAACGGCTTCTAATTTAGCTTCTGGTTCTTATAATATTAGAATTAAAAATGAAATAGGTTGCGAATCCGATGCTGGATATGCCTATTTACCTCCTTTCTACCTTGATACACCTAAATTTGAAATAATAAATCCCAATTGTACAACAACATCCAAATGGAGTATTACAATTACAACCCCTGCGGCGGCTTATAGCTTTGATGGTGGAATGACATGGAGTCCAAACGCTACTATCACTAATTTAGATTATGGAACGTACTTCCTTAAAATAAAAAATGAATTAGGTTGTGAATCAAATTATGCTTTCACCGACATCAGAAATGATTTTTATTTAGAATCTCCCGAATTTGTAGCTATACAACCTACTTGCACTACACCAGGGCGTGTCACCATAATCACTCCTGCCGCATTTTATAGTTTTGATGATGGAGCAACATGGAGTACAGATCCAAATCTTCTAAAATACCCTAATGGCGGGGTAAGTGGCGCTCTTAGGATTAAAAACGAAGTAGGCTGCATAAGTAATCACAATTGGTTTAACCTAGTCCCTAATTACTTAGACACTCCCACTTATACAATAGTACAGCCTACAACCTGTGATAGTAATGCTACCGGAAGTATTACAATCAAAACAGCAGCAGCGTTTTATAGTTTTAATGGTGGACTAAGCTGGAGCACAAACCCCACAGCTTCAAATCTTCCCGTTGGATTTAAATACCAATTAAGAATTAAAAATGCTGCAGGATGTGAGTCAGGGGACAATATTGTCGAACTAGAGCCTGTAAAAATCACAGAGGCCAAATTCATAGTCACTTATCCATCTTGTGGCATAGGTGGTACTATCACCATAACCACACCCGCTCCGTTTTACAGTTTCGATGGCGGTGAAACTTGGGGTATTAACCCAAAAGCTACAAATTTACCTAATGGTTTTTATTATCCTAAAATAAAAAATGAAGCTGGTTGTATATCGCAAACATTCAATGCAGTTATTTTTAATCAAGAATATTTAACAGGATTTGACATCAATGTAACTCAACCTACTTGTGAATCTGGGAATAAAGGGAGTATTACTGTAGATCCATTTTTTGATCAATATAGTTTTAATGGTGGAAGATCTTGGAGTCAATACAAAACAGCCACAAACTTATTACCAGGGAATTATTCAATTATAGTTAAAAACAACTTAGGCTGTGAATCTTGGCCGAGGACCATTACAATATTTCCTTTTTACTTACCTAAGCCTACTTACACAACAGTAAATCCTATTTGCGGAACAGGAGGAAGCATTTCAATTACTAGTCCGGCGGCACAATATAGCTTTGACAATGGTGATACTTGGAGTACCAATGCTACTGCCCAAAATTTAGATCCAGGCAATTACGTGGTTATCATTAAAAACGAATTAGGCTGCGAATCCTATCCAATAAGCGTTTATGTTCCAAATTTTTTTCTTAGTGATCCTTTATACACAATTACACAACCAACTTGCGAATCATTAGGGACGATAATCATAACGACAGATGCTTCAGAGTACAGTATTGACAACGGAACCACATGGTCTTCAAATGCAACTTTTAATAATTTGCAACCAGGATATTATAATGTGAAAATAAAAAACAATTTAGGATGTGAATCAATTTATAAGTCTGTCCATCTTTACAATATTAATCTACCTGCGGTAAAACCTACTATTTCAGTTGAGCAACCTAGTAGCTGTACCAGTTCCAAAGGAAAAATTACTGTAACCACTATTGCTAGTCAATATAGTTTTGACAATGGACTGACCTGGACTTCTAATCCTATTGCTATAGATTTAACCACAGGTGACTATTTCATCAGGATTAAAAATGGCCTTACCGGCTGTCCTTCACCTAATATTAAAGTGACAATAGCCCCCCCACTTGATGCAGTACCAATACCAAATTACGCGACTACCCAACCTGTAAGTTGCAGCAATCCATTTGGATCAATTTCAATTTCAAGTACGGCTGCTCAGTATAGTTTTGATAATGGCGTCACGTATTCAACAAACCCATTTTCAGGAAATCTAGCTCCTGGGACTTATTTGGTACGCGTAAAAAACAGTAGTGACTGTGCGTCTCCGGCGGTATCAATAAAAATTGAAGCACCTACCGATTACCCTAAAAATCCGAATTTTACGACTACCCAACCTGATTGTAATAATCTTAGAGGAGCTATTACAATTACGGACGTCGCTTCAGCGTACAGCTTTGACAATGGAACAACCTGGTCAACAAACCCAACAAAAACAAACCTTGCGCCAGGGAATTATTTGATAAAAGTAAAAAATAGTACTGGTTGTAGTTCTAACAGTAGCACAGCTAACATAATTCCATTTACAAATTTCACAGCAAAACCCACAGCAACTGCCCTGCAATCCTTTTGCATTCAGGAAAATGCAACAATAAGCAACATCGCTATTACAGGACAAAACATCAAATGGTATAATGCAGTTACAGCTGGAACAGTTTTAACAAATACTACTCCATTACAAAATGGAATTACTTATTACGCTTCTCAAACTATTGATGGCTGTGAAAGCGAAAGAGTTCCTGTTTCAATTTTAATTAAAAACACGGCTGCTCCAACTGGAATTGGAAGCCAAACTTTCTGTAGCAGTCAAAACCCAACTTTGTCTAATTTAACAGTTACAGGATCTACTATAAAATGGTACGATGCTGCAGCTAATGGAACTTTACTATCTAACACTACCTTGTTGCAAAATGGCAGTACGTATTATGCTACTCAAACTGAAAACGGTTGTGAAAGTGTAAATCGTTTGGCGGTACAAGCAGTACTAATCACAACTTTACCAGCTAAAAATCATGATGAAATGTTATGTGATGATTTAAATGATTCTAAAGAAATCGTAGATCTTAGTTCTTATAATACCAATTTAATTACATCAACATCAGGTTATTCCTTTTCTTATTATTCTACTTTGAATGGAGCTGAAAATGAACTAGCAAATAGCAAAATAGTGAATCCTACTACCTACAAAATACTCCTAGGAACCACTACTATTTATGTTCGAATTAATTCTGCTACCGCTTGTTATGCTGTAGCAGTTTTAAAACTAACAGTAGTTGCTAAACCAATTATTACAATCGCTGACACTGTCCCAATTTGCGCGAACACTTCCATAACCATCAATGCTGGTTCGGATTACGATTCCTACCTATGGTCCACGGGAGAAACAACGCCATCAATA
>NZ_JAQWTM010000059.1 GCF_029242675.1 Flavobacterium sp. | reverse complement strand
CTGAAGCTTTGGCCAATTTAATTGCCATTTGCAAAGAGAATAATGTTTTGACCATTGCTGATGAAGTAATGACTGGTTTTGGTAAAACAGGTAAGACCTTTGCCATGGATTATGTCAATGAAACGGCCGATATGTTGTGCTTGTCTAAGGCATTAACTGGTGGAACTATCCCTATGGCGATTACCACTTTTACGCAAGAGATTTTTGATGCTTTCTATGACGAAGATATCAATAAGGCCTTGTTTCACGGACATACCTTTACAGCGAATCCTACGGGTTGTGCCGCTGCATTAGCCAGTTTAGAGTTATTAAAAACTCCCGAAATGCAAGCGAATTTAGTTCGTGTCAACGCCAATCACTTGGCTTTTCAAACAAAAATTAAGGAGCATCATAAGGTCAAAACGACTCGAGTTCTAGGAACTATTTTTGCTTTAGAAATAAAAACAGAAGGAGCGGCGAGTTACTACGGAGGCTTGCGAAACAAACTCTACGATTTCTTTATCGAGAATGGCGTAATCTTACGACCAGTAGGAAATATCGTTTACATTTTGCCGCCGTATATTATCAGTGATGTACAATTGGAAAAAATATATCAAGTAGTCGAACAAGCACTTGAAATAGTATAATTTGGAGCTAATCCTGCTATTCGTTGCAATCTTTACCGCCTTAAAGAAAGGCGGTAAAGGATTTCCACTGCTATCAGGGCTAAAACGCAGTAAGTAGAAAGTTAACTAATGATTTGAATTCTAAAAACGCATTATTTGGTAGCATTCGTTATGCAGTTTGCGAAAAACTTTGCGACCTTTGCGGTTAAATAATAATAATTGCACAAAATAAAACTAGGAGAAAATGTCAAGTTTAGTCAGGCCGATTTCTCTATTTTGAATTTTGTGAATCTCTGCGAAAGTTCTCTGCGAATCTTCGTGTAATAAAATGCTACACCTTGTCACAAATAATATCCATTACTGCTCTTTCGTCTATATCTCCATTGGGTAACGACCCAAAATTAATTTGGGAGCACTACCTGAATGACCAGCATTGTTTTATCCAGGAAAACATTGATAAAGCCCCAACGTTTGTAGCGCCTTTAAACGGAGATTCAATTGCGAAAATTGAAGTACTAAAACATTCGGATCCCAAATATAAGTTTCTAGACAATTCGGTGCTATATGCCATGGAAGCGTCTCGCAAAGCAGTTGAGCAAGCAGCTTGGACAACAGCCGATGTATTCGGAATCAATATTGGATCGTCACGTGGAGCCACTGAATTATTCGAAAAACACCATCAAGAATATCTAGAAACGGGAAAAGCGCAAACATTGGCTTCGCCTACAACTACGCTAGGAAATATTTCCTCGTGGATAGCGCACGATTTGCAAAGCTCAGGTCCCGAAATCTCGCATTCAATTACTTGTTCTACCGCATTGCACGCTGTTTTAAACGGTGTGGCTTGGTTAAAATCAGGTATGGTCGATAAGTTCTTAGTTGGTGGTAGCGAAGCACCTTTAACTGATTTTACCATAGCGCAAATGCGTGCTTTAAAAATCTATTCAAGGTCTGATGAGGAATATCCCAATCGTGCATTAGATTTAGAGAAAACACAAAACACCATGATTCTCGGTGAAGGCGCAGCAGTTTGTTGTCTAGAAATAGGGAAAAAAGAAAACGCATTGGCTTTTATCGAAGGAATTGGTTACGCTACGGAAGTTCTGGAACACAACATATCCATTTCTGCTGAGGCGACTTGTTTTCAAAAATCCATGAAAATGGCTTTAAAAGATACTGAATTATCAGATGTAGATGCCATTGTCATGCATGCTCCCGGAACCATCAAGGGTGATTTAACAGAGTATATAGCAATCCAAAAAGTCTTTGGCGAAAGCCTGCCTCTACTGACCACCAATAAATGGAAAATTGGACATACTTTTGGAGCTTCAGGAATGTTAAGTATGGAATTAGCGATTATGATGATGCAAAACAATACCTTCATC
This sequence comes from Flavobacterium sp., assembly GCF_029242675.1. Lineage (GTDB taxonomy): Bacteria > Bacteroidota > Bacteroidia > Flavobacteriales > Flavobacteriaceae > Flavobacterium. The sequence continues at coordinate 2,157 of NZ_JAQWTM010000059.1, read as the reverse complement.
AGCGTCCCTTTTGCGGAAGCGCAACAACAAAGCAAACCCATTAAAAAAGTATTAGTAAACGCAGTAGGTTTTGGCGGTAATGCTGTGAGTGTATTGCTTTCGGTATAGCACATTTGTAAATAGAAGTTCTAATTTCTCTTCAGGAAAACAACATTTTTTGCTAAACTCAGCTGCAAATCGAATCTAGTTTAAGATTTAGTAATTGTAATAATTGTAGCGTATAGTATCTATGGAAAGAGAGCTGTTTACTAATACGGTTCTCGACTCCGCTCGAACTGACAAAAATGACCCGACTTTAATTCAATGTTATTTACAATTCTCTTAAAAGTAAATCTACTTAAATCTGCGAAATCCGCGTACCATTATTAAAAAGTAAGAATAACAAATATATCAAATGTAATCCCTTTGATAAACAAGAAAAATCCGTTTTCAATCTGCTAAATCTGCGTGTCCATATTTAAAGACGAGAATCAAAATAGCTGTAAAGTTATTCTATTTTGAAAGAAAAAAATCCGTTTACAATCCCCTAAATCCGTGTCATCCGCGTTCTATTACAGCCAAAGTTAGGAACCTTCAATTTGAAATTTATTCCATTTCACAAGGAAAAATCTATTTTCAATCTGCTAAATCTGCGTGCCATTAGGCGAAAATGAGAATCAAAATAGCTGTAAAGTTATTCTATTTTGAAAGAAAAAAAATCCGTTTCATCCGCGTTCCATTACAGCCAAAGCTAGCAACTTTCAATCAGCTAAATCTGCGTGCCATTAGGCGGAAATGAGAATCAAAATAGCTGTAAAGTTATTCTATTTTGAAAGAAAAAAAATCCGTTTCTGATCCGTTAAATCCGCGTTATCCGCTTTCTATTATTTAAAGTAGACAATTGCTATTTACAAAACATAAATCAATCCATACTTTCTAACCCCTTCACTTTTTCATAGACCAAATTGCTTTCAAAGCCCTTTCGTAATAAGCTATCACAAACCTTCTTTCTTTTCTTCAAGCTGTTTGTCTCTCTAGTATTTTCCCAAGTTCGCAACGCTAATTTCTCAAAGGTTTCATAGTATTCTTCAATAGTAATTTCTTTTAGTGCCGTGCTGATTAAGCGGTGATTTATTTTTCGGAATTTCAGTTCATTCGTAATTCGGATGTTTCCCCAATATTTAATTCGGTGTTTTCCACGAGCAAAACTGCAAGCAAAACGCTCCTCGTTCAAGAAATTATCTTTAATGAGATGCGCAATTATTTGGTCAATTTCGTCACTATCCATTTTCATGGTACGAAGTTTAGACTCCACTTCCTCATGACAACGCTCTTGGTAGGCACAGTAATGTTCTATTTTTTTTAGGGCATCTTTAATTGTAAAAACATCTTTCATTTAGCACTATTTCGAAGGTGAAAATTAGTGTATTTTTTAGTTTTTGAAAATTTTTAGAGAATAAAATTTTAAGCCTAAAACACAGTTTTTTCGTAACTGTAATTGAAGAGGTTTTACTTTTTTGTTCAGCTTTATATTTTTTTAAAATATGGCTGATTATGAATATATAATACATTTAAAATACTGTGTCTTTTATGGCTTTTTGTTAGTTGTTTTTGAGTAGATAGTCGGGATTTAAAGCGTATTATCGGATAAATTTTAAATTAAGATTTTTTGAAACGATATTGCAGAGTTGTTAGTGAAACTAGTCTGTGTTTTGTTTCAAAGTTTTATGAATGACGCCAAGGACACAGATTAGAAATATCCCTAATTTTTTTTAAAAAAAAATTATATGAATAAAACTTTACTCTTACTATTTATAATTCCCTTTTTCGCAAAGGGGCAATGTAATTACCCTGCCTCTGCTGCATTAGTTGGTACTTATACCTTTTGTATTGATAATACAAACACTTTAACAACTCCAACCTTTTCTGCTGGTAGTTATGCATTGGTTAATGTTGTTAAAGGTTTTACCTATACATTTTCAGTTGGTAATGTTTTTATTGCTGCTCCAGCAAACGAAATTATATCTGTTTATGATGCATCAAATAATGCTGGATTAACTTCTAGTGCTGGTCCAAATGGTACCTCAGTTACCAATTGGACAGCTACTTTATCAGGACAGGTTAAGGTGTTATTGTCTAGAGGTGGTTCGGCTCCATTGGGTTGTACTAATGATGGTT